>CAIMNF010000186.1 GCA_903842755.1 Oligoflexia bacterium | reverse complement strand
TTACGCCTAAAAAGTCGAAGGGACTTTTAGCTGCGGCTTCATTACCTTTATTTTAAACACTAAAACAGTTGACTAAAAAATTCTACTTTTTACATTCGCACTTATTACTTTCGCGAATAACTTTTTAAATAAGCTTACTATAACGCAGGTTTGCAATTTGGGAGTTGAGCGCCCGTACTCCATCATTAGGTAACTAAGTAGCACTGAGGTATACGGGTCTTTGGGTTAGACTACTATAGTGAATCATAGTGTGTTATAGTGTAGTTAGCTATGGCTTCTTTTCGCTTTATTCAATGGCTTATGGACTGGATTGAAAATCAAACCCAATTTGCCTTTGATTGGGATTTTGGAAACCTCACTAAAAATTTAAAGAAGCACGGCATAACTCAATCTGAGGCGGAAAGCGTTTTCAATCAGATTGAAGCGATTCGGATTTTAGGTGAGCAAGTATCACCGAAAGTAAGTGAACCTCGGTACGGAATCTTGGGTTTAACGGATGATTTGAAACCAGTTTTTGTTTGTTTTACGATTCGAGGAACGGGAATCAGAGTTATTAATATTCGAAAAATGAATAAAAAGGAGCGTAAATTTTATGCCGAACTATGTAAAAAATGAAAAAGGGTATAGCAAAGTCAAATTCAATGCCAAGGCCATCAAAGAAGCCTATGCAAAAACTAAAACCACGAAGAAGCACCCAACCAGTATTAATCTGCCTGAAGAAGTAGTTGCTGAACTCAAAGCAATGGCCCTTAAAATGGGTATACCTTATCAGACGATCATGAGAAAATTGATTCTTGAGGGGTTGGAGAAGTTGAAGAATGCTGCTTAAACTCATGAGAATTGTGATTTTAACTGTATTATTTTCTACATTTTTTGGATTTCATTCTTCTTCAGGAGCAACGGAAGTGAGTTTTACGATTGATACCCCAGGAGTTCAGAGTGCAGTCGGCATTTCGGACGAGCAAGTTGCAGAGAAGATTCTTAAAATTTTTTGAATAAATATCAGTTGAAAACAATACTATTTTTTTGTGGTAAACGCATCGAAGCTTCTAATGCGGGTTGGAGAAGAAGTGTTTAAAGAGTGGTCCTTATAAGTCTTTCGTTAAATGTACCATGAACGATCGCCCTTCTGCATAATGATTAGAGTTAAAATCATTAGCGAGCGAGATCACGTAAACATTGTTAAAAACATTTAGTAAGTCGACGGACACCTTGGCCCTGTCCCACCATGTTTTGCCCGTAAATTTGTAACCGATGGTTGTATTCGTACTCAGGTGCCCTGGCAAGGGCGACAAATTACTTGGCCCAGTATGAAGTCCACTTCCGTATAATTCCTGCCCGGTCCACCAAAACCGATCAGTTGAATACGTCAGACCTGCATTAGCGGTGTGATTTTGCGATTCATCGAGTGGCACATACGTGTTACTTGGAAAATTATTCGCACTGCCCGTAAAAATTCCGCCACTCAGACCCTGCACCTGGTGAATCGAATACGAATAATTGAAGTATTCGGACCAATGGGCATCAATATTTCCATGCACCATAAAATCCACGCCATAGTTGTGGCCCGAGGCATAGTTAATGGGTTGCAATAAGTTCG
>CAIMNF010000185.1 GCA_903842755.1 Oligoflexia bacterium | reverse complement strand
GTCGCGGATGTGGTGACCGTAGGCGGGATGCAATGTATTCCAAACACTTCGCTGATCTCCAATACTCAATATTCATGTACGGTTCCCGCGGTATGCGCGAGCACTGCAACTTCTTGTTCGGTTTTAGGGCAAGTTTCTGAGGTGGTTTATTCGCAGGCGGGCAATACTTACACCTTAACTCAGGGGTTTACTTACGTGGGCCTTACATCGGGCAGTGCGATCAGCCCGGTATCTATGGGAGTGCATTCACAAGCAAATAGTTCGGTCGATCTGGGTGCCCGCTATCTTTCTAGTTTTGGGGGTCAAACTCTTTACTTTGGCTTTGCTGAAGCACCAACATCACGCATCACTCAGGTAACGATTGGCAGTGCGCCCGCAGGAACGGTGAACACTCCAAATATGAACTGTAATAACATTCAGCAAGATCCCAAGGGACCTAATTATTATCAATGTACCGTGATGCAAAGTCCTTTGACCACTTTCGCGGCCACTACGCCCACACCAACGCCTACTCCGGGGTACCAACCCGTGACACTTACGTTTCAAGATGGAACCGTAACGCAAATTCCAAATGCGGTTGTGGTTTACCAAGATCGGTATATTGCTGGGCTCGAGAATATTGCAAATTCTTGCGCAAGCGCAGGGATCGATCAAGTGAGCACTTATCCACTCGATTATACCGGGGCCCTAACGACTCCCAATTGTGATTTAAATTATCCCACTGCAGTGGCGGTTTACGCTTCGCCAAATCCAAGTCCAGGATCAACGCTCTTGCCCACTCGGTATTTACCTGCGGGTACGGGGCAAAACATGACGTTGCAGTTTACGTTTCAAGAGCCGGTTGCTGTATTTCCTACCATAGAATTTCAGTTTACGGCCAACACGCCCACGTGTAACGGGTTCAGTGAGGAGTATAATGCAGCCAATATGCCTCCTTTTTATTATGATTGTACGTTTAACGGTTCCGATCTTTTAGCCAGCGGCGAGACGGGTTATCAAAGTCTGTCGGTCATCTTTGGAAGTAATACGGATACTCTGAGTAATGCCTTTGTGCTTTACACGGGAACGGTTTCGTCTGTAGTGACGACTTCGCAGTACTGTGGACTTCAAGGTTACGATTTAGCCAGCGCTTTTCCATTATCTTATTTGTTAACGACTTCCGTCTGTACGGGCGCACCCTAAGGATTGATTCATTCGAAATGGTTCAGGTGTGTCGATCGTGTCGAATGTGTCGCTCAAGACGCATTGTTGTCAATTTTTTATACGCGTATAATTAAGATATGCAGGGGTGTTTTTATAAACTGTGGCGGTTCTGTTTTTTGCGTCAAGTGTTGAGCCTGGTGTTAAGGCATCAGTTAAGCCAAGTGATAAGTTTGGTCGTTGTGATTTTGACAACCAACGCCTGCATTAATTCGACGTCTGTTACTACATCTGGCTTGAGTCAAAATTTCTCCATTACCGGATACACGCCACAGCAAGGTTATGCCAATGCATCGTTGGTCATCCAGTTTTCCGGCACAAATTTAAAGTCGAGCGATGTGGTGCAAATCGGCGGGGTAGTATGTTCGCCCATCTATTCGCAGGTGACGTCTACTTATTACCCGTGCCAATTGCCTGTGCTCTGCACGAATTCTTCAGGATGCGGCTATTCGGGGCTTACGGCGTCGGTTACCTATAACCAATCTGGGCAAAACCAAGTATTACCGCAAGGGTTTTATTTTGCAAATGCAGGTGCCCCAACACCCGCCCCGCCAAATTTTATTTCGGTTCACGTTTATAACTCCGAATTGGCTTCGCTCAGTGCCCGGTATGTGACGGCCGCGGGAGGACAAAATGTTTATTTTGGTTTTACGTCTGCATTAACGTCCGCACTAAATCAAATTGTGATCGGAGGCACGTTAACTGGCGGAACCGATCATGGGAATGGGATGATCACCGGTGCAACTGTAACGGGTGGCATGCAATGTGTAGACATTCGACCCGATCCGAACGGTACTTTTTATTATCAGTGTACCGTGCTGCCTAACTCATCGATTACGACCGGGTACCAGTCCATGACCTTTGTCTATGAGCAGGGAACGACCCAGACTGTGGAAGCGGCGGTAGCCGTTTTTTCTTCCGCGGTATCTAGTTTTGGAGCGGACTTTGACGCGTTTTCAACCAGCTGCGCTTCAACGAGCAGCGATAACATTGCAGCCTCAGGCAATAGTTTAAATTACTGGGCAAACAGTTTAGCCAGTGACCAACCGTGTGGCGGTTTGGTGCCATAAAAATGACAGAATCGTTTTTCGTTTAAGGGAAAGCACTCGACTGACGAAGAGCAAATGACGGGATGGGGAACAAAACGTG
>CAIMNF010000184.1 GCA_903842755.1 Oligoflexia bacterium | reverse complement strand
GTTACCGCTCCAATCGAAGAGCGGTTGATTGTTGAATTGTATTCTAAATAGAGATTTTGATCCAGCTCTCTAGGTTTACGCTAGGGGGCTGGGTGTACGCTTTTTAAAACGCATTAAAATTACCGGAGAAACACTATGATCGAAAGAAACTGGAGAGACCTAATTAAGCCGAAAGCTTTGGATGTTGAGAAGGAAACATTGAGCCAAGGGTATGGGAAGTTTATTGCCCGGCCCCTGGAGCGCGGATTTGGGTTAACGTTGGGAAATTCCTTGCGACGGGTATTGCTGTCATCCCTTCAAGGGGCTGCGATTACTGCTATTAAAATTGACGGAGTCGTTCATGAGTTTTCTACTCTTGAAGGCATCAGAGAAGATGTTGTAGAGATTATTTTAAATCTTAAAGAAGTAAGATTTAAGCTTTATGCTGAAAAGGCAATCATAGGAATTGATTTCCAGGGTCCGGGCGAGGTTTTTGCCAAGGATCTGATTGTATCTGATCAAGTGGATGTGATGAATAAAGATCAAAAAATTTGTACGATTGAGAGTAAAGTTAAATTTAAAGCGGAAATTAAAGTCGAGATGGGTAGGGGCTATAGGGCCGCTGAAAATAATAAGACTGCGGATATGCCCGTCGGTTGGATCCCAATGGATAGCTTCTTTTCGCCCGTAAGAAGAGTGAATTATAATGTTACTCAAAGTCGTGTAGGGCAGCGGACGGACTTTGATAAGTTAACCCTTGAGCTTTGGACAGATGGCTCGGTGAAGCCGGACGATGCAGTTGCATTGGGGTCTAAGATTTTGAAAGATCAACTTTCTGTTTTCTTGAACTTTGAAGAGGAGCCAGAGACGGTGGCAGAGGTTCAGACTGAAAAGGGGTCACAATTTAATCCGAACTTATATCGTTCTGTTGAAGAGCTGGAACTTTCGGTTCGCTCCGCTAATTGTTTGCAAAATGCGAATATCCGGTACATTTATGAGTTGGTTCAAAAGACCGAGGCAGAAATGTTAAAAACGAAGAATTTCGGTAGGAAATCTTTGAATGAAATCAAAGAGATTTTAAGTGAAATGGGTTTGAGTCTAGGAATGAAATTGGATGGTTTTGTTGCCCCAGCGCATGGAGCTAAACCTGCTGTAGAGGCCACAAATGTGGACGACTCAGCGTTGGGTAGCGAAGAGTTCGATGATGAGGGTGATGAAGAGTTCGATGATGAAGAAATAGCAGAATAGGATGATTTTATGAGACACGGTGTAGACGGAAGATATTTTGGAAGGAATACTTCTCATCGCGTAGCGATGTTGAAGAATTTAGGAAACAATTTAATCATTCATGATCAGATTGTAACTACGATTGAAAAGGCGAAAGAAACTCGCCGTGTGGTAGAGCGCCTTATAACTTTAGCAAAAAAGGGCACCCTAAATTCACGTAGAATTGCTTTTGATCGTACCAGAAGTAAAGAGGTGGTGACCAAGCTTTTTGATGATTTGGTTACACGCTATAAAGATCGAAGTGGTGGCTATACTCGGATTGTTAAGGTTTCTGAAACTCG
>CAIMNF010000183.1 GCA_903842755.1 Oligoflexia bacterium | reverse complement strand
GCTTGTGAAATGTAAGCCGCAGATCCGCCGAGACGATGAAACACACCGTCTGGTCGGTAAAGGGTATCGTGGCAATAGTTTCCTACAACTAAAATATCCATTGTCTTGAGGAACTATACCCTTCAAACTGCGCTGGATGGAAAACAAATCTTTGGGGTTGAATGGGACTTCGTCTAAATCACTTAAAGCAGATGTCATTGGATTGGTGGGGGCGGCGACACTCGGCTTGGTGATGCTTTCGCCCGCGATGACCATCTATGGGAATTTCGGCCCGGCGTTTTTAGAGTCGGGCAAGGCAACGCCTTTGGTGTATTTTTTTGCATTGCTCGCCACACTACCGACTGCCATGAGTTATGGGTTACTTTCCCGCTCCTTTCCCAGTTCCGGAAGTGCAGCGACGTGGATCGCGCAGACCCCTTGGCAGAAGTTTGCAAAATGGGTCGGCTGGATGGTGTTTTTTTACTATGTCACCAATTTTATTATTCAGCCGATTACCCTAGGCGTTTTTTTGAACGACATGGTTCACCATTTTGGAGGGGGAACGTATCGGGGAACCTTTGTAATCGGTGTGTTGATTTGCCTGGGCTTTCCCGCATGGATGGCGTATCGGGGGATTTCGCCCTCGGTCCATGGGGCGCTGCTTTTCCTGCTATTTGAGACTGCGGTGGTCACTGCGCTTTGTTTGACCGTCCTTTGGAGCGCACCCGCTCAGGGGATTCATCTTTCGCTGGAGGGGTTTCATGTTTCAGGCTCGCCCACAGGAATGACTGGAATTTTGCGGGCCATGATTTTTGGAATGCTTTCCTTTTGCGGCTTTGATGTGATTACGACGTTAAGCGAAGAAACCAAAATGCCCAAAAAACTGGTGCCACAAGCCATTGTTATTTCGTTAGGTTTGTTCGGCGCTTTAATGATTTTTGGAACGTGGCTCCTGACTTATGCGGCCCCGGCCGATGTCCTTAAAAAATTTGCGGATGCTGGCGGCATGCCCGTAAGCGAGATTGCCAACATTTTATGGGGCAAAGGTTCCGTGCTGGTTTCCATTACGGCAATTTCGGCTGCATTAGGGGTTGCGATCGCCACTGCCGTGGGCTCGAGCCGCGTGTTGTATTCGATGGCCTCGCGAAAGGACGCGCCAAGTTGGTTTGCGGTTTTGCATCCCCGTTATCAGGTTCCCTGGAATGCCATGCACCTTATTTTTGGTTTAGGATTAGTGTGTACTTTGGGGACGGCAAAATTTTTGGAACCGTTCCAAACGTATGTATGGTGGGGCACAACCTCGACTTTTTTTGCAATGCTGACCTATCTGGCCGTGAATTTTGCAAATTTAATTTTATTTAAGGAACGCGTTTTTGAAAGCCCGTGGTTATTTTTGCTTCATGGAGTGGTGCCCCTAATGGGAATAGCCATTGATGGGTATATTTTAGTGGAGTCGTTTTTTATTGAGCTTTGGAAGCAAGGTTGGGCGACTGGCCAGAGTGTAATTGTGTTTGATTTGGCTTGTGCGGTTTTGGGGGTTGGGTTGGTAATAAGTCCGACGCTAAAGCGAAGCGATCGTGACTCGAATAAATTAAATAAATTTAATAAGTAAATTTCGTTTTATCTTCAATTAACCGTTTTTGTCTGTTATAGTTTCCCATCGAATGAACTTCCCAATTCTGAAACTCAAGGTGACTGCGAGAGTACTAGTTCTATTTTTTCTGATTTTCTTCTTGGTCACCAGCGCCTTTGCAGCAGCGGGAAAGCCTTTTTGTGAAAAGGTTTTAAATCCGAATCCTAAGACGGAGATTCGGTTTGCCGATGAAGAGCCAATCGTTATTCCTGAACCTCCAAAAACGGAGCCGAAGATTCCAGAGCCTGACCTTGTTCCTCAGCCAAAACAGCCGCGCCGGGCTCCGAATCCGCATCCCGATCGCCCCCTGTTACCAACGCACGACCCGAAAGATATTGTCCCTGCCGAGCTTTATTTGAAGGATGAACTTGCCAAAAGAATTTATCAAACTTTTCCGGAATCACTTTTGGAGCTCATGCGTTCCGTCCCTGCAACAGAACAGCTCGAGATTGTTCCACGGCTCAGAGCCATTGGTGTGAGTGATCCCATGGATCACGAAGAAATCATTCGTTTCATTCAATCGGATTTGGAGTGGATTCGCTCGCTTGAGTTGGGAAACGAATCGATGATTGAACAAGGAGTATTTAATTACATTGAGCAAGAGTACGGAAGTGAAGCGGTACAAAACTTAACTTTCCGGATCGATCAAACTTTGCCGACATTGTCACGTGATTTGGATCCGCGAGCGGCCCCCGCATCAGCCCGAATCCGGCCAAATTTTTTTAATCCATTCCATTGGTTCAAAACGATTGTTAAGCCATCTCAGCCCGTTGCTAAAAGCGAGTTAACTCTTTTTTTCTCTTCCAGACGCGAAATTTACAACCTCATTGCCCAAGGAGTGGGGTGGGAAGCGATGAAGAAATACCCGGCACAGAGTATTTCCCTTTTGATCAATGAACCCGCCTTACCGGTGGTTTATGAACGATTTTACTTAGCGTTTCGGCAATTAAATTATTTAACCGTTGCTGAACTGCGGTCACCAATGGAGTTAAATGCCCCAGAACTTCGGGAACAAAGCTCAATCGGACGAGAAATTGTGAGCGTGGACGGAGTTCCGGTACAAAACGAGCTAGGTCACCCCGTGATTGAGATCAATGAAGTCAACGGTGTAGCCGTTGGTAAAAATGGACTTGCGCTTGCGCACGAAATGGCAAAGGCAGGTTTTCAAATGGCAACTGCGCTCGAAGCGACTCAGCGAATGGGGTTAAAAAATCAAGAGCGGTACGACCTCGATCTAGTGACAAACACCAATTCTGCAGAAGTCAGGCAGGCAATTTATGGTCCAGCCATTGCGACCAGGATCCTTGGCAATTTTCAATTGGTTTTTGGAAAGGGCCCCCGCTTTTACCGCTTGTTTGAACAAGTGTTCGTGATTCACTCCGAGAGTGCATTTAATGAAATCATCTCCTTAGCCTGCGAGCCTAAACTGGAGTCCAACGCGATCCAATATGCTCGATTCAAGAGCTTATTGGGTCAATGGATCGGCGAATGAAAAAACTCACCACTCCGATTTTCGTTCTGTTGATCTTTGCGAGTTTCCCCCATGGGTCTGCCTGGGCGGAGACGGAAAAATGCAATAAATTACTTCAGGGGTTAACTGGTGTTAACCCCGTTCAGATCGAGGGAAAATGGGTGACTCTCCGCGATCGCTCCTTAATGAGTGGGAGCGATCGCGAGCTTGCTCGGGATTTTATTGTCTCGGAGTTACGCGCACGCGGGCTCATCCCAGAGATTCAGCGGGCGGTATTACCCCCACTGCCGAAAAGATCTTGGTTAGATTTCGAACCGCCGCCACCTCCGGTGACCATTTCAAATGTAGTGGTTCGAATCGATTCAAAAGTCCCTCAACTTCGCCCAGAAAAAGTGATTATCGGTGCCCACTTTGATGTGGTCAATAATTCAGGTTATAATTGGCATTCGGATAAAGCTCAGTTTTATTATCAAGCAACGCCGGGGGCAGATGATAACGGCTCTGGCGTCGTGGGGCTTTTTGCATTAATTGATCGCTTTTTAAAAGATCCGCCTGAAATCCCGCTCGAGTTTGTTTTTTTTGATGCGGAAGAGCGAAGCTCATACGGTGCTGCGCTGGGGAGCGAACTTTACTCTCGGACCTTGGGACCTTTTGAGGGGGCGGATATTCGGCAGGTCATTGTCTTAGATATGATCGGTAAAAAACCCAAGGAAGCGCCCCAGCGTTATAATTTGAGTGTCGCCAATTTATCTCCGAAACGTGTACACGGGTTAGCAATCTATTTGCATGCGCTCAACGAGTTAAAGCCCGTCATCCAAATGGAACGCGATCCAAACAACGTGATTCATTTAGCAGATAGTCGACACTTTAGTGTGCTTGGGATTCCTACATTACTCATTACGGATATTCTCAGTTTACGGCAACTTCCTTCTCATTACCACAATGAGACGGATCAAGCGGCGAATATTGACTTTGATTATTTACTTCACATTATTGATCATGTTGAGTTCTTGGTGCGGGGGAGGAGAGGGCCGTTCCCATGAAAAACGTGATGTTGTTTCTGATTGGTT
>CAIMNF010000182.1 GCA_903842755.1 Oligoflexia bacterium | reverse complement strand
GTCTCGGTAACCCAAAACTACTTTGATTTGTACGCGACTTACGGATTTACGGATCAATTTTTTATTTTTGGCCGTGCCTCGTTTCTGTTTGAATCCCTGAGCGATCCCGCATTCAATGGCGGAGGAACTACGGGCATCGGATTTTCGGATCAATGGGTAGGTCTAAATTACCGATTTCTGAGCTCCACGGATCATTCCAGCTATTTAGCCCTACAAACCGACGCCGTTTTGCCCGCCTACAGTAATTCAAATGCAAAGATCCAAAAAAACGCTTATTTAGGCGATGGTTCGTTTGATTTTACGTTGGGCCTTTTGGGGCAATTGGATCTTCCTTTTTTGGGCGATAACGGTTTCGCGCTGAACGGTGGTTCGGGATTTACAAAACGGACCTATGGATATGCTTCCGGAATTCCCTGGCGCATTGCCCTTAAACGAGACGTTAAGAACGGCTTTTATTTTTCACTAGGTGCCCGAGGAAACTTATCGTTGAATAACGACTCTTCCAATTCAAATACAACCCTTCAGGCTCAAATCGCCGCGGATCAGCTTGCCGGAGCTGGCGGAAGTGAACTCATCAGCGCGACAAACCCTACATGGATTGTGGGTGAGGCCACACTAGGCTTCCGGTTCCCGGCAGGTAACTTGCTTTACGCGAAAGGCGGACTTCCGCTTTTCGGAAGGTACGTCGCAAACGGAGTTCAATTTTCAGTGGGCTTGACTTTTGATTTGGAAGGCGCCAATGGTTCAAGCCCTACTAACTCAAACATCTATGACTCAAAACCCTTCCAATCGCAACCTTCAGTAGAATCTGAATCTCAAACTTGGCAAGACGCCCGCCCAATCAACACGAAGCGCGGACCAAGAGTTGGACCCGTCACCTTTCAAAAAGGGCAACGACGTCCTTCTCCAGCCCTCACGGGTCAATTTGAGAGCTATACGCTAGAAGGAAAAGTTACCGCGGCAAACGATAACCTCTACGTTCTTAAAATTAACTTAGGTGGCAACAAGGGAATTGAAAAAGGTCAGATTTTTGACATTTTTAGTTCAACTACGGATCCCGTAACGCAAGAAGTGATCGAGAAAAAAATTGCTCGTGCAAAAGTCGCTCATGTAAGGTCAGACGAATCTGCACTCAGTGTGGTAGAATATTTTGTAGAATCCTGGATCGAAGTCGGCTTTACTGCTAAGCTTTTAGTAAACTGATTTAAAAACCCTTACGGAAGGTAAATTATGTCGAAGCGCAGTCTACTCCTGACTTTTGGATTTTTCCTCATGACTCATCTGACGAGTCCCACTGCAGAAGCAAAGCTTTTTGCAAACCAATTTGTTGAGTTCGACTTACCTCCCAATTGGGCTTGCTTGCTCGAGGGGGCCGAGTGGGTCTGCCAAAACCAACAAGACGCCACAAAGAAAAAAGAAGCGATCATCATCTTGGCCGCAAAAATTCAAGGCGATCAGGATACCCTTGACCAGTACGGCGCTTATCTCAAAAACCCAAAAGTTTACACCACTCCAAAAGGCAAATCGGTCACTTCAGAAGTTCGCTATGCTCGAAATCAAACGATCATGGACCATCCTTGGGTGGATGCACTCCACTTAGAATCTGAAATTCCAGGCTTTTACACGCGCTACCTTGCTACGGTGAAAGAGGGAATTGGCGTGCTCGTGACTTATTCCGTTAATAAAAACAAATATCCAGAATATTCCACCATGTTCGACAGTATGATTAAATCCTTAAAAGTGTTTAGGCGCGAAGGCGGGCTAAATGCAAGCGGGATTGGCGGAGCGACTTCTAACTTGTTTGCAAATTCAAAACCGCCAGCGGCGATGACCAGCGACACGTTCAACGCAGGCATTCCTGCCGCAAATACCGAAGCACCAAAGCCTAAAAAGAAAGGCGGACTATTGGATGACCCTATGGTCCTTTACGGCGCCGCCGGTGTAGGTGGATTGTTGCTTTTGACGGCCCTTAAAAAAATGAAAAAGTAATTTAGCCCTTAAAGACCACCAAAGGCCGATGGGTCATTAAAAGGGCTTCCTTTTCAATCCTTTTTAAATTTTTTCCTTTTTCTTTCTTAGAAAGAACAAAAATTGTGGGGAAGCCTGTATGTATCCATTCATTCATTAAATTTTTCAAATCTGTGCCTCGGACGGACTCGACTTGTTGCTCGTACTCCTTGAACGAAAACTCTTTCTTAAAAAACAGTTCCTGAGTTGCGATCACCATCATGCGGGATTCGGAACTTTCTAGCGATAGTGTAAACGAGCTTAATAAACTCTGTTTAATGCGATTCAGTTCCTTGGCCGAAATCCCCTTGCGCGCAAGCTTAACGGCCTCACGCTTAAAGACATGAAGGGTATCGATGACTTTGTCTGGCTTGACTCCCGCATAAACAGTAAACAAAGAGCTATCCAAAAATTGAATGGCATTGGCATAAACGGTGTAAGCCCAACCTTTTTTTTCTCGGATTTCATCGAAATAAACCGAACTCATCCCTCCACCTAAAACCTGTTGAATCATCTGCGAAACGACCCGGTCCTTGGTGGTCTTGAGCGGAGCGGGTATCCCCCACAACACGTGTGCTTGTTCGGAGTCGGAATTCATCCACCACATCCCGGCTTCTACTTTTTCCGGGGGCTGAGTCCCCCATTCCGTTTTATAATGTTGGGGCAACTCGCGGTGCGGCCACGCGCCGTCTAAGCGCGAAAACTCCCGCTTAACCCGCTCAAAGGAGACCGCTCCAGAAACAGAAATCACCATATTTTCTGGCCGATAATGCTGATAAAAAAATTTAAAAATGGCTTTCCGAC
>CAIMNF010000181.1 GCA_903842755.1 Oligoflexia bacterium | reverse complement strand
GGGCCATTTGTTTGTTATTCCGAAGCGCACGACGGATGAAGATTTTGCGCGCGGCGAATCTGATCGATCACTTCACGAACGGCACCCCGACCACCGGGCTTTTCCGTAATATAATGAGCAACTTCTTTTACTTCAGGCATCGCATTGGGAACCGTAACGGAAATACCGACTCGCCTAAGCGCCGGCAGATCAAAAAGTTCGTCTCCAACAAAGCAAATCTCTTCTAATGGAATGCCTGACTCTTCCGAAACGCTCATTAAACTTTTCAGTTTTTCTTCGCTTCCTAAAACCGAGTACGCGACTTCTAACAACTTCACCCGTTCCTTAAGCTCTTCCGACTTCCCACCGCTGATAATTCCAATTTTTAGGCCAAGTTTTTGAACCATCCGGATGCCATACCCATCGTTGACATTGTAATTGCGGGTCCATCCTTGCTCTTTAATCCACATGATTCTTCCATCGGTCAGCACGCCATCAACATCCAAAAGCAAAAGCTTTATTTTCTTAAACCGGGGATCATTTTTGGCCTCAATTCCGGAAAGTGGCTTTGCACTCATGTCTTTGCCTCAGGCAGTAATTTCGGTAATCCCGAAACCAACTTTCGAATCTCCAAAATCTGCCTTACAAAATCCCCTACTTTTTCCAAATAAAATGCGTTGGGGCCGTCACTCTTTGCCTGGCTTGGCCTTGGATGACATTCCATAAATAGCCCCTGAGCGCCCGCCGCGAAAGCAGCCCGGGCTAACACCTCTAAGTACTCGCGTTTTCCGCCGGTACTTTTGCCCCCAGCTCCTCCACCAGGCACCTGTATGGAATGGGTAGCATCGTAAATCGAAGTCACTCCAAATTGATTCAAGGTTTGAAATGAAATCATATCGACCACTAAAGAGTTATAACCGAAACTCGTTCCCCGCTCCGTTAAGTATAAATCGATCGCCTGCGACCGGCCCGAGCGTTGAGCGGCGCGGGTTTCCACTGCTCGGACTTTCTCTACAATATTTTTAGCATCCCACGGTGCCAAAAACTGCCCTTTTTTAACATTTAATTTACGTCCAAACCGAAGTGCAGCCTCTGCAGCGGCGACAATCAAGTCTGTTTGGCGGCACAAAAAAGCAGGGACTTGAATAAAGTCAATCGTCTCTGCAATGCGCATCGCTTGGTGGCTTTCATGCATATCGGTCATCAAAGGAAGCCCAAGTTTTCCTTTCACCTTCTCCAATATAGCCAAGCCATCTTCAAGACCTGGCCCCCGAAATCCCTCAATCGAGGATCGATTCGCCTTATCAAACGACGCTTTAAAATAGAAACTTACCGGCAATCCTTCTAGCTGCCGCTTAAGCTCCGTTGCGATTTCGAAAACTAAACCTTCGTCTTCGATCACACAAGGACCTGCAATTAAGGTCATTGGGGGAAGGGCGCTCGAGCTCATTTGATTCCTTTCATCGCTGTTTGCATTCCTTTTGCGGAACTTAAGGATGCTTTGATGAACTGAACAAAGAGCGGATGCGGATCAAGCGGCCGACTTTGAAGTTCCGGATGAAATTGGCAACCCAAAAACCACGGATGATTAGATAGCTCGATCATTTCCACGAGCTGAATGCCATTTTTCTTATCGATGTGCTGACCGCAAACAACTAATCCATTTTCTTCAAGTCGGGCGCGAAATTCGTTTGAAACTTCATAGCGATGACGATGCCGCTCAGACACCTTATCTTTCCCGTACGCTTGGTAAGCATGTGTAGACTTACCCGCATGTTTGGTCACAATTTGACAAAGATAAGCCCCTAACCGCATCGTTCCCCCGAGCTCCGTGACCCCTTTTTGCATTTCCATTAAATCAATCACGTTTTGACTATTCTCGGGTTTAAATTCTGCCGAGTTCGCGTGCTCCAAACCACAAACATGTCGTGCAAACTCAATCACCGCAAGCTGCATTCCCAAACAAATACCAAAAAAAGGAATGGCCTCACTTCGTGCGTACTCAATGGCCTTGATTTTACCTTCAATTCCGCGCTCACCAAACCCCCCTGGCACTAAGATGCCGTGTACTTCCTGGAGGATTTTTAAATTTCCTTTTTCAATTTCTTCGCTATCAATATAAACGGGAATAACACTGCTATGGTTCGCAACTCCGCCGTGCACAAGGGACTCAGAAATCGATTTATAAGTATCACGCCAATCCGTATATTTTCCAACAATCCCGATCTTCACTTCATGTTTGGGCTTGTGGATCACTTCCACCATCGCTTTCCACTTGGAAAGATCAGGTCTTCCGGCCCAAATTCCCAGCTTTTCGGTAACTTTGTCGTCTAAGCCTTCTTCAGCAAACAAAAGCGGAACGTCGTAAATACTCGCAGCATCCTGGGCACTAAAAACACAATCTCCGGCCACATTGCAGAACAGTCCAATTTTGGATTTAATTTCTTTATCCAGTGGACGATCCGTCCTGCAAATCAAAATGTCTGGCTGAATGCCAATTTCTCTTAGCTCCTTTACGCTGTGCTGGGTTGGCTTAGTTTTAAGCTCACCTGCCGTACTAATGTAGGGAACCAGAGTGAGATGCGCAAAAAGGACGTTCTCTGCTCCCTCTTCATGCTTGATTTGTCGGATAGCTTCCAAGAAAGGGAGCCCTTCGATATCGCCTACGGTGCCGCCCACTTCAATAATAGCGATATCTGCATCTTCGACTGCGGCCTTAATGTTTGTCTTAATTTGGTCCGTCACATGGGGAATTACTTGAACCGTTTTACCTAAATAGCCACCGGCACGTTCTCTTTTAATGACAGCCTCGTAGACTCTTCCAGCGGTAAACGAATTTTTGCGCGTAAAGGTAGCGTTCTGCACAAAGCGCTGATAGTGGCCTAAGTCTAAGTCGGTTTCCGTGCCATCATCCAATACAAAAACTTCGCCATGCTGAAAGGGGCTCATGGTTCCTGGATCTACATTTAAATAAGGATCCATCTTGACCATGGTGACTTTAATTCCGCGCTGTTCAAGCAACATCCCAATCGACGCTGCCGCAATCCCTTTTCCAATGCTTGAAAGAACTCCACCCGTCACGAAAATATATTTTTTATGCTTTGCCATAGGGCTCCAACTTTCTTTTCAAGATTGCTCTTACTTTGTCTAGGTCTTCTTGCGTATCTACGCCGACCGACTCAAATTGAACTTCAAACACTCCAATAGGAATTCCCGCCTTCATTGCGCGCAACTGCTCCAAGCTCTCTGCCCGCTCCAACGCGGTCTGAGGGAGCGAACTCACTTGGAGCAACGTTTCTAGTTCATACGCATAAATCCCGACATGCTGAGAACACAAAAAGGGTTCTTCTGCTTGGTCAGGCGCTACACGACTATAGGGAATAGGGTAACGTGAAAAATACAGGGCGCGATTTGAATCGTCCACAATAACTTTCACCACATTTTTATTAAGCAAATCCTCCGTATTTTTTAAAGGCACCCGGAGTGAGCTCAGTTTAAACTTTCCTTCAAGGATGGGCTCAATGGCTCGATCAATCGCTTGACCCGTGATTAAAGGCTCATCACCCTGTACGTTGACAAAAACGGAGGCTGCTTTTAATTCAGAATCCAACTTCCCTAAATTTGCCGTTCCAGCTTTCAACATCGAAGCCACAGCGGCCATGCGATCTGTGCCGCTCTGAATTTCAGGCGAAGTCATGATCACTTCTCCTCCAAAACCCAGGACCGCTTGTTGCACTCGCTCATCATCGGTTGCGACGAAGACACGTGTGCAAAGTTTTGATTTCTTCGAATTTTCATAAACCCATTGAATCATGGGTTTGCCGCAGATTTCGGCTAAAGGCTTTGCCGGCAAACGAGTTGATCCATAACGGGCGGGAATAATTGCCACGACCATCATGTAAATCGATTCTACTGATGATGCGGGGTGCTCGTAAAGGTAATTGTGTAACTTTAAAGATTTTATAAAGACGAAAGCTGTGTTCTTACTTTTTAACGAGGAAAACGATAAATTAAATGGGGATCATTGTGCACTAAATCAAACTAATGCTCTTGCTCTAAAAATCCACCCGCTTGCTTCATGGCAGTCGAGGCATCTTTGAGTCGTTTCTTTAACTCTTCTGACGCGGATTTTTCCTTCGCGTACTTTTCTTTCTCTAGCTCCAAATTAAACTCCAAAAGGTCAAGCTTTCGCTTGAGTTCGATTAACTTTTCATCTCGGGCCGAAATGAGTGCGGAGGAGTCCTTCTTTAAAATTTCTAGCTGATTTTCAAGTTCTTTTTCTCGAGTACGAATACGCCGAATATCTTGCCTTACCCGATCTTTGATTTTCTCGACCTCATCGACGGCGACTTTCAACTTCGCTTCAATCAAACGGGTCTTGTCATTTTTTTCTTTCAGCTGACCCATCAAATCATCCACTTGCTTGAGCAAAACTTGCTGCTCCACCAGTTTATCCCGATCATACTCTTGCAGTTTTTGATCTTGTTTTTTGACCGTGTAGTGCAACTCCGTACCACGTACCTTTTCCACTTTTAATTGGCTCTCAAGTATTTCAATGCGTTCCTGAGATGAACGCAACTGTCCGGTGAGTACCGCAACATCTTGCTCCCTCATCGAAAGGTAACTCCGTAGCACCTCCACATCCGGAGAATTCTCCAAGCGCGATCCAACTGGAGAAGCGACCGAAGGACGAATGGCGTTTGCCAATTTTGCTTGCGGAGGCGGCTGTGTGGATGGCCCGATTCTCTGAAGTGGTACTTCAACAATAGAATCATATTCGATGGGTTCTGGATCAAAAACAGGTAATGGCTGTAATAATTGAGGCGCAAAATCATTCAACGGATCAACGTTGGTGCTAATCATCATCGTACGGTCTTCGTTCGCTAACGGAGTAGGATCAGAAATTTTTTCGCGAATGACGGTTTTTCCACCCAGCATGACAGAAGGGGAACTCAAAGTAATGCTTGATTTTCCGGTTGAACTAACGGTCGAAATTTCGGGTTGGGAAAGAACTCCAGTCACTTCTTCCAACGCGAGACCACTAAAGCTTTCGCCGACCGCTTTTTTTGTGGGCTGGGCCTTTGCCGATTGAATTTGCTTTTTAAGAGTTTCTGCTGATAACTTGTCGTTCTCGGAGACTAGGATTGAAATGACCGCGGCATACTCTTTGCGTTTTTTAAACTGCTCAAGCCAAGCAACGGCTTTTTGAGCCTCAACGCCCGCGTGCTCTTTTGAAATCACTAAAGCATCAAGCGAACTTCCATGAAACTGCAAAACCTGTTCGGCCTCTTTTAAACTTGAAACGGTAAGCACCCCCCAACCTTCGCTTCGAAGGGGGGTCACCCATTGCTTTGCACCTGTTTGTGAATGGATCACGAGAAGCTTCATCAAAGGTCTTTTCGGACACTTTGCATAAAAGCTTTACAGTTTAAGCGCGGAATTGATATCGTTACCCTATGTCAAATTCGGATCAAAAAGGCATTGATAAAGACACAATTTTGACGATTCAAATTTTTAAAGACCACCTTAATCCGAGAACCTTCAAAGTGCCAGAGCATTGGTTTACTCGAGCAGCACTCTTCGCGTGGTCATTGCTCTTAATTACGGCCATCACCTCAATTTATGCGGTTAAAGAATACTTTTCAGAGCGAGCCGCACGCCCCGCTTTAATCAATGAACTCGAAAACGAAGTCCAACAACTCAAAATTGCCCTGGAAAAAAAGACCGAACCTCAGAGCGCCTCAACTAATATTCCCGGCAATCCTAACCATCCGGATCCCAACGCAACAGACACCCAACCTAAGCCTGGCCCTGGCACGCCCCTTGAGGGAAGAACAGGCGCTTGGGGCGGTCTAGCTGAAGGGATCGTTACGCCACCCGCGGGAACAATTCCAACGGTTAAACTAGATGACCCCAGGGTGGAGTGGATTGGGAAGTTTGCAAACTTTTCTGCGGGCGTTAGTTACCGCGAAGCCGGAAAGGGAAGCCAACAAGGTCACATTGTCGTTCTCGCGCGGGGCCCGAATCAGATCGCCTCCCATCCAGATGGCGTTCTTAATGTTTCAAGCGGAGACGCACTGTTTGACCCAAGCCGAGGAGAGTATTTTTCTGTCTCTCGTTTCCGCCCCCTTAAAACCCACCTTGGACCATTTGATTTCCCCTCTCAGCTCAGTGAAATTCAAGTCTTTATTTTTGACCTAAACAATAAACTCATCCTTCTT
>CAIMNF010000180.1 GCA_903842755.1 Oligoflexia bacterium | reverse complement strand
GCGCGACATGATCGAAGTATCTGGTCTGACTAAACTCTACGGACCGAGAACGGCAATTAAAGATCTGACCTTTTCAATTAAAGAAGGCGAGATTGTAGGTTTCCTAGGTCCAAACGGTGCAGGCAAAAGTACCACGATGAAGATCTTGACGGGTTTTATGCCGGCCAGTTTTGGTACCGCAAAGGTTGCAGGGTACGACGTATTTGATCACCCAATCGAAGTGAAGCGAAACATCGGCTATTTGCCCGAAAATCCCCCAGTTTACTTAGAAATGATCGTGCAAGATTATTTGGAATATGCGGCACGATTACATGATGTCCCCAAGTCAAAGTTAAAAGCGGCTGTAGAAAGTGCCGCCCATCGGACCGGCCTCTCGCACGTCAGCAAACGAATTATTGGAAATTTGTCAAAAGGTTATCGCCAACGCGTTGGAATTGCGCAAGCACTCGTGCACGACCCTAAAGTACTCATCCTTGACGAACCTACCGTAGGCCTTGACCCCGTTCAAATTATAGAAATTCGCGAACTCATTAAAAGTTTGGCGGAAAAACACACGGTCATCCTGAGTTCTCACATTCTTCCCGAAGTCACGGCAACCTGCCAACGCATTATAGTGATCAACAAAGGAAATATTGTCGCTCAAGATACCATTGAGCGCCTCACCACCCGAATGCGCCAAGGACTTTTATTCAATCTTCAGGTCAAGAATGCCTCTACCGAAGGCCTCGCTGCGATTCAGGCGATTGATGGTGTAAAATCAGTGTCCACTGAAGGACATAAAATTTTGGTGGAAATTAACTCAAGCCAAGTTGAATTAAGAGATTTGATCGTTGAAACGGCCGTGACCAAGAAAATGGGCGTATTAGAATTTAGCCCCGAACGCCTAAGCCTTGAAGAAGTATTCTTACAATTGACCACCCAGGAGGTAAAACAATGAAGAAAATTTGGACCATTGCATGGAAAGACTTTCGTACTTACTTCACCTCTCCGATTGCTTACGTCATCATCGCTATTTTCTTGCTCATTATGGGGTGGATGTTTTTTTGGAATCTCAGCCATTTCAATCAACAAGCGCTTCAGTACCAATCTTTTAAAATGGGCAAGGGAATGAGCATCACCGATGGGATCATTCGGCCCCTTTACGGAAATATGAATGTCATTTTCTTGTTTCTAGTACCCTTTATTACCATGCGACTTTTTGCAGAAGAGCGGAAACTCCAAACCATCCAGCTCTTGCTCACATCCCCGGTGAAATTAAGCGAAATGGTCATCGGAAAATTTCTTTCGTCTTTTTTGCTGGTTTCAACCATGTTGGCCTTAACGGTCGTTTATCCGATCGTCCTTTACATTTATGGCAATTTGGATGTGGGCCCCGTAGTGACAAGCTATTTGGGGACTTTATTACTCTTTAGCTGCTATTTAGCGGTTGGCGTGCTGTGTTCCTCGATGACGGAAAACCAAATTCTGGCGGGCGCCATGACCTTTGGCGGATGTTTATTTTTATGGCTCATCAATTGGGCTTCGCAATCTGCAGGCCCCGTTTATAGTGACATTTTGGACTACCTGTCCTTGATTCAGCACTACAATAACTTTAGCCAAGGCATCATTCAAACTTCGGACGTCATTTTTTATCTTTCGTTTGTCGCAACAGGACTTTTTCTGACCCACCGGGTTTTAGACTCTTATCGTTGGAGATCTTAAGGAGCAAATATGAATCAACAAAATAAAGAACTCAACAAAAGAACTCTCTCCTTTGGTGCAAACTCTCTAACGATCACGGTGGCCGTGATTGCCATTATCGGCGTGCTTAATTTCTTGGGACAACAATATCCAAAGAAGTTCGACCTCACCAAAAACAAACTTCACACTTTTTCAGATCAATCGGTGAAGGTCGTGCAAGGCTTAAAGTCTGACGTAACCGCGACTTTTTTTGGTGATTTTGGCGGAAAAGAGCAGTTTCGGCCCATCTTTGATAACTACAAAAGTCCCCATTTTAAATTAGAAACAGTGGATCCCAACAAAGCTCCCACCCGAGCCCAAGAAATGGGCGTAAAGAAAATGAATACGCTCATTCTTTCTTACCAAGGCCGGACCGCAAAAGTGGAAGATATTTCGGAAGAAAAAATCACCAATGAACTCATTAAACTTACGAAAGAGCAAAAATCGGTCGTTTGTAGCGTGGTTGGACACGGAGAAATTTCATTTACCAACGCCGAAGCGACCGGCTATTCG
>CAIMNF010000179.1 GCA_903842755.1 Oligoflexia bacterium | reverse complement strand
TTGCGGGATGGGTGGGAACCTTCGCGTTTCCGCTTTGGACCGTAATTTGTTATTCGACGGTGATTATGGCCTGGTATGGAGTTAATTTTGTGTTAGGCAAGGGCAAGCACTCCTACGGGTTTTCGAACGGCGGTCAGACGTCTGTCTTTGCTTTTATCCTAATCCAAGGATTGTATTGCATTTGGATTGCTTATGAACATCAGCGGAATAAAACGCTTGAGGTCGCCCCGGCATCATGAATTTGGAATCACGATTTTTAGAAATTAAAAATCAGTGGCGCGGTAGTTTAGAATTTAACGTTAACCTGAGTCGGTATTCCTATTATCAAATTGGTGGTCCTGCAGCTGTTTTGGCTACGCCAAAGTCTTTTCAGGACTTAGAACTCTTGAATGCGGTTCTCGTGGATACGGGGGCTCCATTTTTTATTTTAGGCTGGGGCTCTAACCTGCTTTTTCGCGACGAAGGCTTTGCGGGTGTGATTATTCGGATGAAGCAACTTTTTACCGAGTGCGAGGAGCGAGAGGCCGGACTGATTCATGTGGGTGCAAGTCTGGGGTGTTCGACACTGTTAAGAAAAGCACAAGAAAAAGGGTGGGGCGGACTTGCCCATTTGACGGGAATCCCGGGATCAGTGGGGGGCATGGTGGTCATGAATGCGGGGACGCATTTGGGTGAAATGAAGGACGCGTGTGTGAGTGTGGAACGCGTGCGCTTAGGTAAACTCAAGCTCTTGGAAAGAGAAACGCTTACGGTTCAGCCCGGCGATTTCAGTTATCGGCACAACCACTTTTTGAATGCGCACGATTTAGTTTTGAGTGCATGTTTAAAAATTACACCGACAGACCCTTCGCAGGTGAAATCCCAGATTGACGATCTTTATCAAAGACGAAAACAAACCCAACCGGTTGAGTTTCCCTCCTGCGGCAGTGTTTTTATGAATCCACAGGGGACTCCATTAAAAGCCTGGCAAGTGATTGATCAGTTGGGGCTGCGGGGCACGGTCGCCGGAGGCGCTCAAATTTCCGAGAAACACAGCAATTTTATTATTAATCGCGGATCAGCCAAGGCAGCCGATGTCCGCAAACTGATTGAGTTAGTGAAGCAAAAGGCACAAACGGAGCTCGGAATTTTAATGAAAGAAGAAGTTAAGGTATTATGAGCCTTTGGACCCGAATCCTTAATCCAAGTGGGGGGATTAGTTTATCATTACCGTGCGTGGCGCTATTCGAAAAAGCTTTGGGGAGAGCACAAAAATCAGGTGTCTCAGTTTTTAGAACTCTGGAATCCGCCCAGAAAAACCTTGGTTCTGATCGGCCCCTCGGGTGGGTATTCTTTACCGCTGGAATGGATTGGGCAGTTTGAAAAAGTCGTTGCGCTCGAGCCCGATCCAGTCGCGCGGTGGATTTTTGAAATGCGCTTTAAACGAAAGCCGCTTTGGTTGAAAGACTTTCGCGAAATTCAGCGTTTCGAAAACGAGTCTTACTGCATTTTGTTTTGTAATTTATTGGGTCAAATTAATTTAGAAACCACGACCGGAATTGGATTTTTACTCAAACAATTAGTCTCTGGACGGCCATGGGCAAGTTACCACGACATTTTCTCCGGCCCGGCATTTAGTTTTGAGCATCCCATCCAATCTCCCTATGGAAAACTGACGATTGAGGAAATTAAAAATAAAATCTCCGTGAAGCAACACGCCGGCGTAGTGGAACTGAATGACCACGCCACTCTTCATTCGTTTGAGCCCACTGACCGGGAGAAGTTTCTTTATTGGTCGTGGGCATTGACCCCTAATCAAACCCAGCTCATTGAAGGGGTGCTGGGCGGCGTACGTCCATGAGCCCAAGCCTAAGGCACTTATTAAATTAAATCAATTTAATTCAATAAAAAAGATTGACGGAATAAACACGATTCGTTTATCTAGTCCGCATGGTGCATTTAGAGAGAGTGTTAACCGCCTTTGTTTTTCTTTTCCTGTTGATGATTCCCGACTTGGGTTTTGCGATGGTTTCGAGCCCGCTTCGCGCTGATGCACTGCTGGCTACGGAACGTGCGCAAGTGGATCACTTGGTCAATACCGAGATTCGCGAAAACCTACAACCCCATTTGGCCGAACATCTGGATCACGTCGTGGCCTTAAATTCTTCGTTGAATGATTCGGGCATGTCTCCGGAAACTCAAGCGCTGTTCATTCGCGGCGCGTACTTGGCCTTAGCGACCCGTGCGCCCCTGATGATGGATGAGCAGCGGTTTGATCAAGCTGCGGCAAAAGTGCTGCAATTTTTAAGTCAGCATCATACATTTCCTGCGGCGATTACGGTGGGTGTCATTGCCCGGGGAATTGTGGGCGAGGGGATTAAAGTGGGCGCAAATTACGGCGGCGAAGCCAATTTTTATTTGCAAAAGGGAAAATTAATGATGACCAATTATCAGGAGTGGGGTGCCGAAGTGGGAGTGAGCGCCCCTGGTATTCCAATCGCGTCGGATGAGGAATTTTATTTTGCGCTCTGTTTTGGCGCTTGTTACGGTGGCGAGCCCAATGGATGGTACGTTGGTTTTGATGGAGACGCCGCCGGTGGCTTAGGTGCTGGGTTTTTCTTGGAAGTAGGCATTGATGTGAGCGATCTCGTGCAGAGCTGGTTTGGCGGCCGCACTTATACGTTGGATGACCTGTACCAGTCGACGACGGTTTATGTGGGCTTTGGATCGGTTCTGGGCGTCGAGGCCTCCATCGCCGGAAACGTTTACCGCTACCGTCAGATGGGCCCGGATCAAGTTTTAGCCGATTTGTCTTCTCATGGACAAGTTCACGACCTTTCGCCCCAGGTGATGGCTTCCCATGCTGGAATTTTAAAGTTACACTAACGGGCGGAGTAACCATGATTAAATTTTTCTTAGGGATCGCCATTGGAATTTTAGTGCCCGTGCTGTTTGTGCTTGGATTTGTAAAGTTGGGATTTATGCCGGTCGCAACGAAAGGTTCCCCGTTGCCGCTCGAACACTGGATTGTAAAAACGGCACTTCGGGCAGCGATTGCGCCAGATTTGGCGCGGGTTGCTCCCTTTGAGCTTAAGGATTCGGAACGCGTGGCCCATGCGTCGAAGATTTATGTGAACCATTGCGGTGGCTGCCACGGGATCGAAAATAAAGAAAATCTCATGGCCCAATCCATGTTTCCACCTGCTCCGCAATTTTTTACGCCCGGCAAAGAGGTGACCGATGATCCTGTGGGGAAAATTTATTGGAAAGTAAAGCACGGCATCCGCCTTACCGGGATGCCCGCGTACGAATCGATATTAAAAGAAGACGAAATTTGGGAAGTCAGCTTGTTTTTGAAAAACGGGTTGAAAGTAGTATTGCCGCTTCAATAAGTTAAACTTAAATAATTGATTAAGATCATTTTTTCTTGATAACTTTCTCGCTCTATTTACATGACAATTATGATCTGCTATCGTTCTGAAAATATGATCAAAGCAGTATCGACCGCTCTCATGTTAGTTCTAGTCAGCCAAACCGCGGCCCCTTGCTTCGCGAATGAAAATTCGGCAAATGATCGAAGGGAGCAACTTCTGTTTCTCAAAAACCAAGCGCATGCGGCTCTTCAATTGAATGAAATGTATTCTCAGCATCTCAATTCAATGGGTTATATTACCCACTTTTTTAGGGGAAAAGATAGCACCTGGAATCAAATTGGCATTCCGACGAAAGTATTATTGGTGGGGATAGCGGGGGGACTCGCTTACCTGACATTCACGGGCATCAGTGACAATGTGGCGGAGATTAAGCTTTTGCGTAAGGTCCGGGGGGCTCCATCTACTCAATATTCATTGCTCAAAGAGCCGATCGCAAAAGAAACCGGAGTTTTTCAAAATAAAATTTTCCAGGAAGTTTCTCAAAAAATTAATTTAGAGGTGGAAGCCTATCAAAGCACTTTGGCCACGCCGGTCGCGACCGAAGTTGCCGAAGAAGCGGTCCTAAAGCTTAACCCCGCATTAGAGGAAGCCCTTTTGGCTGCGGTGAATGAGGCATTGACGAGTGTGATGGTCAACTTGGCCCTTTATCCGCTAACGTTTGGAGCCGGTTTCGCGCTTGGTGCAATCATGGGTTTTGATTTACGCCCCCAAGACCTTATTTTGCAAAAGGCGCCACAAGCCTATTTTCAGCCGCAAATTGTGCCGTATGTAATCCGTCACGACGATCCGCCGAAAGAGTATTTTAAAAAGGCATTCTTAGCAGATGTGGTTAAAAATCCAACCCAACATCCGCAGTTTAAACAAGATTATGACCAAGGGGTGCGACTGTTGGCCCGCTTTACCGCAGAAGATCCCGACTACGGGCGCCGCTTACAAAAAGCCGCACTGAGCGCTTATCGTCATTACTTCGAAGCGCAAGAGCAGAAGCTGAAGAATAATTTGATCTTACAGGAACAGAACCGCTAAACGGCAACGACTTGCCGATTTTGAGCTAAAAACGGCAAGTCGTTGCCGATTTTGTGTTATGCTAGATTTATGTATCCAAGAAAACTAAATCTCAAGCAATTACTCAGTAAAAATACTCACTTCTTGTTTGGACCACGGGCAACCGGGAAAACGTCGTTGATTGAAACAAGCCTTGGCGATGTAAAAAAATTTGACCTCTTGGACGCGGATGTTTTCGAAGAGTTAATGAAGCGTCCGAAGGCGCTATCCGAAAAAATTACTTCACGGGATCGGTGGGTGGTGATTGATGAAATTCAAAAGCTTCCGGCTATTTTGGATGAAGTTCAGCGCATGATTTCAGAAAAAAAGACCAGATTTCTACTGACCGGAAGCTCGGCTCGGAAGTTGCGCAGTCATGGGACTAATCTTTTAGGAGGTCGCGCGCGCGAGGCGGAACTCTTTCCGCTTACTTCTGCCGAAATCAATGACTTTGAGCTGCTGAAGTATTTGAATTATGGAGGGCTACCGCTCGTCTACCAGTCGAGCGAGCCTTTGGAGGAATTGAAGTCCTATGTAAGAACCTATTTGGCTGAAGAAATCAAGGCCGAGGCATTCGTCAGGAACTATGATCGCTATGTACGGTTTCTGGAGGTAATGGCGCTGACAAACGCTCAAGAAATTAACTATCCATCGATTGCTTCTGATTCCGGCGTGCCCGTTCGAACGCTAGAAGGCTACTTGGAAGTATTAAAGGACACTTTAATTGGTTTTGAGCTTCATCCGTATCAAAAGACCATCAAAAGAAAAGCGAGTACAAAGTCCAAGTTTTATTTTTTTGATTGCGGGGTGAGCAACTTTTTAGCGGAACGCTATTCTTTATCTGAAAATACTTCGGAAATTGGCCATAGTTTTGAGCAGTTTATTATTT
>CAIMNF010000178.1 GCA_903842755.1 Oligoflexia bacterium | reverse complement strand
TGAAAGTGCAACGCGCTGATGAGTGGCGTTAGCCATTTGCTGCGCTATTTTTTGGGTAACGGCAGAAATTCCCAATCTAAAATTTGCCTGACGTTCCATACTCATCGCACTTACCCCCTGAAGGAGCTGGCGTAAATTTTCTGTAGGGTAGTAAACTCCATAAAATTGAAACGGCTTATTCAGCTCGGGGTAGGTCGAATACTCTGGACCATACCAGGTTTGATAAAACGATTCATCCCAGGTTCCAACAAAAAACCAATGGATCAAAGGGTTATGAAAATAGATGTGAATATCGGGTACGGGGTGAAATGCATAAAAAAAACCGCCATAAAAATAATGCCGATGCCACGTATCCCAAACCATAGGGTGCGTAGAAATGAATTGATTGTAGTGCATGTAATGGTCATTATACCGAGTTGATTTCTCACGAAAAACGGGATGAAGCGTTCCCGTGTAGGCGGCCCCGTGAAATGCAACTTCATGATTCACGTGAGCGTCGGTTTTCATAACGTCCGTTGAACGCTGTGCCGCAAATTGCACACGATTTAAGTGGTCCTCGGTGACTCGATTTCCGAAGTGATCGGAATGATTTTGAACTTGTGGAACTCCCTGACTTGGACGACTAGGGTACGGCGGAAACGTTGGTCCCTTTGTTGATTTCGGTTTTAAAATATTATTAATCCCAGCGCCTTTTCCGCGATCCTTACCGCCGCCCTGGCCGTATTGCCCATAGGCTATAGCATTACTCATAGTGAATGGAATGAGCCCACCTGCTAATCCGATCGCAAAGAGCGCTCCCTTTACAGACAAACTCTTGGATAAATGGATGATCTTCTTATTTTTGTTTCTTAAGGTGCTCATTGCAATTCCTCTTTCTATTTGCTTGGCTCTTTTTTTAAGAATAACAAAAGCCCTCTTCAATCGCAATGAAGCAGGGCTTTCGTTGATTTGAATTATTGAACAGACTTAGGAGTGTTTTTTGACGCTCCTGATTTCTTCGCTGCTTTGTGACCCTTTTTGGTAACCGTTTTTTTTGCGGATGACGGATTTGTTTTTGGGCTGGACTGAGTCGTACCTTTCACCACTGGGGCAGAAGGAGTTTGCGCTTGAGCACTTTCAGAACAAATGCTTTGCACAGCGCCTAACGTTAACACGACCATCATTACCTTTACTAACATTGAGTTTTTCATAAAATACCCTTTCTTTAGGTTTTGTTGTTCACTCAATGAGAGATAAAGCATAGCCTGTGCCAATTCTTTAATTCTTTAAAATCAAACACTTAAACACAAGCCTGCGATCATTGTCGCAATATTACACAATCAGAGTGCAACAATTTTTGCGGTATTTTAACGACTAGAAAACAGGTGCGAGAATTAGAAACTACTCTTCGTCGGCGATCTTTTTTGCAAGCGCCTCTAAGTCATCGTCCGCCACTTTAATTTCAATTCGATCTGCCGATGGCTTCGACTCGGGCAAGGACTTTCGCAAGGGAGCAGACTGCGGCACTGCCCTGACATTCTCTTTCAATTCCATCAGCATTTTTGGATCATCCGTTAACGGCTGCGTATCTGCAGGGCGCACCCAATCCCGCTTGGAATCCACCCACCTTCGATACCGATCAAACGACCACATTCCATCCTCGCCACCCGTTTGAATTGCGGAATTCAATTGGCTTAAGGCTCCTTGGCGAATACTGGCTTTCACCGCAGTATTCCCCACCATCACCTCTAAGACGGGCACTTGCATTCTAAACTGAGGTAAGTACGTGAGACGCTGACACACGACTGCAATCAAACAATCTGCAACTTGGGCCCGAATCGAAGGCTGAATGTCACTATTAAACGACATACACAAGCGGCTGATCGCTTCCGCACAACTGGACGAGTGCACCGTAGCAAGTACCAAATGTCCCGTTTCGGCCGCGTTTAACGTCAATCGCATGACATCCGGGGTACGCATCTCGCCGATAATCAGAACATCAGGGTCCTCCCGCATACTATCCGTAATTGCTTGCTCAAAGCTTGGCGTATGGTGCGGAACTTCCCTTTGGCGAATAAACGAAAGTTTGTTTTGATAAAAATATTCAATCGGACTCTCAATCGTCAAAATATTTTTCTTTTGCGTTGTATTGATCTCTTCAATCAATGCAGCAAGGGTCGTACTTTTACCACTTCCGGTTGGACCACTTACCAAAATCAAGCCCGTCTCGTGATCCAAAAGCTTCTTCAGTTCAGGAATTAAGTTACAATCCCGAAGGGTATTCTTAAAAGAAGAAAGGAGCCGAATAGCAAAGCTCACTCCCTTCACGGTCTGGAAGCTATTGATTCGACAGCGCGTACCCGCAATTGTTTTTGAAAGGTCCGCAGAGCGTTTAGTTAAAAACTCTTCCCACAAGACGGGGCCTAAAATTTGCCTGGCCAACTGTTGTAACGAATCCCCCGACCATACTTCACCTAATGCGACCAACTCACCTCTTACTCGAAAAACACTTGGCGAGCCCGGTTCTAAGTGAAGGTCACTTGCGCCTTTGTCGCGCCCTAAGGCGATCAGTTCTGCTATAGAAATCATGATCCTATTTTAACTGAATTAAGATTAAACTACCTAATAAAACAGAGAATTAAATCCGGAGCACTGTCAATTTTTTATCAATTTACGATTTAAGCTTATTCAGAGATTCTTATTAGGATGAGTACGTTGAGGTAATCTATGAAACGACTTCCATTCTTAATGCTTTTTTTCGTGCCCCTGACCCATGCCGCGGACACAGACGTCGATCAAGCAAGTTTGACGGATAAATCGTGTTTCGTTACAGGAGCTCCTCCCATTATTCCTATTCTTCCCAATGTTGGAGTGTGTGGAAAAGTTACCCTTAAATTTGCTGACAAGTATTGCGGGTGCTGTGCACTTTCCCAGCCAGCCGAAAAACCTACGACAGAAAAATCAACCTTAAATTCTGGCGAAGTAACCCAATTGATCAATCATTCATTAAACGCGGCATTTACTGACCGATCATCTGGTAAAAGCTTGGTAGTAAAGGCAGACAAACAAAATCCGAATTCCGAAGATTCTAAAAAATACTTAAAAGATGCGGAAGCCGATTTTTTGAAAAAGTTTATCAAATCGGATGGCACAACAAGCGACGATGTGCGGAATAAAATAAACGCAATAAAAAATAAAAAAGTTT
>CAIMNF010000177.1 GCA_903842755.1 Oligoflexia bacterium | reverse complement strand
CAAAACAAAGAAAAAACAAAAAAAACGCCGAAATCAAGTCAATCCCATAAGAAATGATTAACGTTCGGTGGAGAAACGAAACGTGTAGAATAAACGCAACTATTGAACTAATGGTTGGCAAAACTCTGAAAACCATTCCTAACAAACTCAACAAAAAGACGGCGTGAAAAACCCACAGGGCCGGAGTAGAGTGCAGCCATAAAAGCAAAGAATAGCGGCCGGTCATGGAGATGGTCTCGGCGACGTGGGCCGAGGGAATAAACCCTGCGTCTGAGAAAAAAAGCTCTAGGTCAAAAGTCCGGACAGCATAACAGCTCAATAAAACCAGCGCCATGGCGCGCCGAAACTGATCCATTAAAAAGGCTTCGTTCGACTCAAACCAAAACTTAGTCCACAACTGTGGAAAGGCCCGAAGTGCTTTCGTCATGATCGCCGTCCTTCGCAATTAAAAGTTCCAAGCTCTACTTCTTGGAGAGTGGATTCGTCATAAAGTGTCCGCTCCTTGCGTTTTACTTCTAAAATATTGGGGATGGCCATAAATGCTTTTTTGAGCGAGATGTGGTCTGCTTCCGGGTGGTTACGACAGAGCCAGGGGACTAGGATTGTAATGATGTTCTGGTCATCCCCAATGATCGCCCGAATTAAACTCAGTCGCCTGATCTGGCGGTCCCGGAAAAAATAATGGTCGGGATAAGTCGGCATTCGGTCGCTTAAAATGCTTTGGTGATGGGAATCGAAAATTTCAAAATAAATAAAGCCTGGCACTGGGCCTGGCTCGGGTGCAAAAAAATTCCACCGGCCGCCGAGTTCCAGTCCAAGCCAATAGGGCTCAAAGTAGGGTTTCAGCTGTTCTCCTAAGTAATGATCTGAATTCGGTGCCAATAAAATGGCGGTTAAATGATAAAAGATGAAAACGGTTAAACATCGTCTGAACCAATTTAACTTATTTTTCTGATCGCTCTTCTGACGGCTTTTTAGTGTGTTTTTCAACTCGGATGGAATCGGTGTGCTAGCGGGCGGCGAAGTTGGAAACGGCTCGGTGCCCGGGGTTTGGTCAGAACTCACTAATTTCATTTGTAAATTTACTTTACCCCAAGTGAACACATTTTTTATAAAAAAAACTAAAGAAATAAAAAGACCCGACGATAAGAACAGTGTCTAGGCTGAGGAACACTGGTGGGTGAACTAAAGGCTTAGGCACTTGACTGGGGGCCGTTACACTTGAATTTCTGTGAGATCCTATGACTGAGGAGATCTTACAGGGTACAGCAACAAGTGATGACGGCTCCTTTTTTTTATTCTATTCTTAACTCATGTCCTTCAACGTCACGCTCGATCACATTGGTATTGCCGTCCCCCAATTTAATCCATCATCGGAGGGCGATCTTAGTCGATTATTTAAAATATTAGGCGTCCAAATGGGACTGAGTGAACAAGTGCCCGAGCAAGGAGTCCATGTCCATTTTTATGGTTTACAGGGCACGCCCCCGCATCTGGAGCTACTGGAAGTGAGTGACCCGCAGGGAAGTGTTGCTAAATTTATTGAAAAACGCGGACCAGGAATTCATCATCTTTCGTTTAAAGTGGAACAGGGAACCCTGGACCGGATCTGTGAGCAGCTTAAAGAAGAAAAGTTTAAACTGATCTATGATGCACCTAAAAAAGGTGCCCAAAACATGAGAATTAATTTTATTCATCCCGCGACTGCGGGTGGAGTGCTCATCGAACTCATGGAAAAGGCAAGTGAAGGCTAAACCTCATGCAAATGCGAATCACCGAAACCATTAAGCGCCTGTTGATTGCCTACGTGGCCGTTTTTTTAGTCCAAATGATTTTGGGTAAGCTTGCCCCTAGTTTAAATTTTAGCGGGCTATTTGCGCTTATTCCTGCGCAAGTGATGCAAGGGCGGATTTGGCAAATCTTTACCTATAGCTTCTTACATGCGGACGTCATGCATTTGGTGCTCAATTGTTTAGTTTTAGCATTTTTGGGGTCGGACATTGAACTGCTGTGGGGTCGTAAGAAATTTTTAGCCTATTATTTTTTGTGTAGCACGGTGGGCGCCCTGTTTTATTTGATGATTCAAGTTGTTTTTTGGAATCCGGTGCACTTGGTTTCCCCCATGGTGGGAGCCTCGGCTGGCATTTATGGGCTGATGATGGCGTACGGGATTTTGTTTTCAGAGCGCCAGTTGCTTTTTATGATGATGTTTCCGATGAAAGCTTCGCATTTTATCTGGGTTCTTGCGGGAGTTGAGTTTCTTCAAGCCCTATTTTCGGAACATCAAAGCGAACTTTCTGCGTTTGCGCATCTTTCCGGTATGGGAGCCGGGTATTTGTTTCTATGGCTTCAGGCAAAAGGGTTTAGAATGGCGCGTTCCGCACCAAGGCTTAAGCCAAAGAAGAATCATCTGCGATTAGTCCAAACGGAGCGGGATACTCCAGTGGACGACGATGAAAACCCGCGCGGGCCTCGCACTTGGCATTGACTAATTGGGTTAAGCCGAGTAAATCTAACCGATATGTCATTACTACACGATTCGATTGAAAATAAAAAATTTGATACCCGTATGATTGAAAAAAACCTGATTCGGGGAGCGGTTGCTGACAAAGATGTGAGAAGTCACATCGAATCTCTTCCAGATGACGCCGAAAACGCAGCATTCATTAATCTTGATGAGCTTGAAGCGCAAAAAAAATGAGCCAAACTGTTGAACATGGGGTCACCGAAAATGTGGTCATTCTAGGGACCGGACCTGCCGGTCTTACTGCAGCAATTTATGCGGCACGGGCAAACTTGAGCCCGCTTTGTGTAGAGGGCATTCAGCCCGGTGGGCAATTAACCATAACCAGCGAAGTGGAAAACTTTCCAGGTTTTCCAAATGGGGTATTGGGTCCCGACTTGATGACGGAATTTAGAAAGCAAGCGGAGCGATTTGGAACCCGGTTTAAACAAGGGGATGTCCAAAAGGTCAATTTGACCGAAAAGCCCTTTACGCTAACACTTGCAGACGGCAGTACCGTAAAAACCAAAACTTTAATTATTGCCACGGGCGCTTCTGCTAAATTGATGGGCTTAGAGCGCGAGAAAAAAATGATGGGCAGAGGTGTTTCGGCCTGCGCGACCTGCGATGGATTTTTCTTTCGGGGTCAAGATATAGCAGTGGTCGGCGGCGGAGATACCGCCATGGAAGAAGCAACGTTTCTTACTCGGTTTGCAAAATCCGTTACCGTAATTCATCGTAGGGACACGCTTCGGGCCAGTAAAGTGATGCAGGAAAAGGCATTTAAAAATCCTAAAATTAAATTTATTTGGGACTCTGCCGTTCATGAAATTATCGGCGAACAAGAAGTGTCAGCGCTTAAGATTATTAACTTAAAAACTCAGGCTATTTCGGATCTTTCGGTCACAGGACTATTTGTTGCCATTGGACATCAGCCCAATACCGCTTTGTTTAAAGGGCAACTTTCTATGAACGAAGCCGAATATTTAGACGTAGAGCCAGGCACGACACGCACTAAAATTCCAGGTGTTTACGCCGCGGGGGACGTGGCAGACCCGATCTACCGCCAAGCCATTACGGCTGCGGGAACAGGTTGTATGGCCGCAATTGATGCTGAACGGTACCTTGAAAGTGAGCACGGTGCGCATTAGTGCTCGTCAAACCGTCTACCGCGACACGTTTTAAACTCTCCCTCCAGATTGCAGTTCGCTTTTTGCTATCAAAGTCGCGCGGTAACTTTCTGTCCTTAGTCACCTCCGTTTCGATATTTGGTGTTTCGGTCGGTGTTCTTGCGCTTTTGGTCGTGACGAGCGTTATTAATGGCTATGAACATGAGCTCACGCACGTCATTTCAGGAACGCAGGGCGATGTTATTTTTTATTCTAAAGGCAGTCCCATTCGTGACCGCGCCACTTTGCAATCCAAATTAATGGGGATGTCTCCTGATTTATCCGCAGTAACCGCCTCGCTTGTTTCGCAAGTCATGTTTTCGGGCGCCCAAGGCGTTGCGGGAGGGGTGCTGGAAGGGATTGATCCTCAAACCTGGCCGGCGGTCGTTTCTGTAGAAGATAAACTCCTTGCCGGTGGAAAAACCCCCGTAGACGAAAACGAGATCGTCTTGGGAAGTGCCCTAGCGGAGCGACTGGGTGTTGGAGTGGGCGAACGGGTTAGAGTCACCCTTCCCTTTACCGGGACCGACGACGAGGGCGGTTACGGGTCTCCCAAAGTGCAAGACTTTAAAGTTTCAGGAATTGTGCACCTGGGGATGTACGATTACGACTCCAAATATGCGTACGCGGTGTTGAGTTCGGTACAGCAATTTGTTTTCGGCGGAGAGAACGAAGACTTTAAGGATTGGATCACTACATTCAGGTTTAAAGTAAAAGCGGGGGCAGATGCGGAGCAAGTGGCGTCTGCAATCGCGCCTCATTTTGGTTTTCCCTATAAAGTTTTAGATTGGAGTAAGTTAAACAAAAATTTGCTCTACGCCATTAAACTTGAGAAGGCCGTCATTGCCGTGCTCTTGACGGTGATTATGATGGTCGCCGCGCTAAACGTCATTAGCGCGCTATTGATGATGGTTTATGAGAAGGAAAAAGAGATCGCCATCTTAAGAGTATTAGGTGCGCGGAAAATGGATCACTTTATTTTGTTTTCGTTTCTTGGTTCTTTTTTTGGAATAGCGGGTACGGCGTTGGGTGTTCTTTGTGGGTTAGTGAGCACGTTTCTTCTGAGTCACCTAAAGCTCATTCATTTGCCTGCCGACATCTATCATCTTGAGTATTTACCGATCGTCATTCGGTGGACGGAATGGTCTGCCATTGCACTTTTGGCTTTTGTGATTTGCTTTTTGGCAACGGTGGGGCCAGCGATTCAGGTTTCTAGGCGATCGCCAGTGGAGGGTTTAAGATGGACAGCGTAATTTTAAGGGCCAAAAATTTAGTCAAAGATTTTACCAAGGGCAATGAGCGAATCTCGGTAGTAAAAGGGGTTAGTCTCGATATTTCTCAAGGCGATTGCATTGCAATTATGGGTTCCTCCGGCGCAGGCAAAAGCACACTGTTGCACCTATTAGGAACGCTGGAAAAGCCCACCCAAGGGGAGCTTTTTTATCACGAAAACAGAAATCAGAATCTTTGGAATTTGTCCGATGAGTCTCTTTCGCAATTTCGAAATCAAAATTTGGGATTTGTTTTTCAGTTTCATTACCTTTTGCCCGAATTTTCGGCCTTAGAAAATGTGATGATGCCAGCCCTTATTGGGGGCCATGATTCGTCCTGGGCAGAAAAGCGTGCGAGGGAATTAATTGACTTTGTTGGATTGAAGCACCGAGTTAATCATCGACCCGGCGAGTTATCCGGTGGGGAGCAGCAGCGCGTCGCAATCGCTCGATCCGTGATGTTAAAACCAAAGCTTTTATTGGGAGACGAACTTACAGGCAATTTAGATTCAGATAACAGCAAAAAAGTGGTGGATTTGATTTTGGAGCTGAACAAAAATTTTGGAATTGCGGTGCTCCTAGTCACCCATGACCATGAGGTTGCGTCACGAATGAAAAGAGTTCTTACGATGAAAGATGGAAAAATAATTAGTTCGTGATAAGACCAAGTCACGAGTGAAAATTTTTAATAAGTTACCACATCTTGTATTGATCACTTTCGTCTGCTTATCTTTCCCATTTTCTGCCAGCGCGGCATCCCAGGACCCCCCCAAGCCTACGTCAAGCCCCGTTGAAGAGACGGGTGCTCCTAAAATCAAAGAAATT
>CAIMNF010000176.1 GCA_903842755.1 Oligoflexia bacterium | reverse complement strand
TTTTTATTGAATTTCAAAATCTTGAACTTCATGCGCTGGCCAACAAATTTATCTAAATTTTTAACCGCTTTATTGTCAATTTGGCTTCCAGGCAAAAAGGCTTTTACGCCAATGTCAACGGCAAGGCCGCCTTTCACTTTGGCAATCACAATCCCTTCTACTAATTGGTCTTCTTCACAGGCTTTGGAGATTTCATCCCAAGCTTTAATAATGTCGGCGCGATCTTTGGAAAGATAGATGATGCCGTTTTCGATTTCTAAACGTTCCACATAAACCGCCATAACGTCGCCCACGGTGACTTTCGCTACGCCGGTTGCATCTTTAAATTCTTGAAGCTGGATCAAGCCTTCGCACTTGAATCCGATGTCGACGGTTACAAACTCCGCACCGATCGATACTACTTTACCTTCAATCACCGCTCCTTCTTGAATCTCGCTATTTTTTTGCGAATCTTCAAAAAGTGTTGTGAAATCTTCCTCGGGATTCACGTGGCGGGTTTCGTTTAGTTCGCCAGTGACGTCGGAAAACTCTTCAATCCACTTTAAATTTTTAAGCAGATCCTTTGGCTTCTTTACCGCTAGTTCTGCGGCAGAAGCTGCACTTACTGATTCTTTTGTCATTTTGATTACCTCTGTAGGTCTTGGGGCGAATTTTTAAACCGCCTCAAAAAATACTAAAAATTCCGGCACATCCAAGGCGCAAAGCGCCCGTAAAGGACAAGCTCGGACATCGCCTTTGCGGGCGACCGTAAAACGATATAGATTTAGAGTGGTTTTGTCAAATAAAAAAGCCCGTAAAAGCACCCCTTGCCCCAATGATCTGTTCCCATTTTTCTGTTTCTATTGTTCAATAGCCACTATGTATTCTTGGCCCGACGGAAAACAATTTGCATTTACGGTGGTGGACGACACCGATTTTGCTACCGTCCAGAACGTCAAGCCCATTTACGATTTACTCATCTCCCTAAACATCAAAACAACGAAAACCGTTTGGGTCTATCCTTCGCGGAACAAAATTTCGGGCGAAAGCCTACAGGACCCGCATTACACTGAATTTGTGCTGGACCTTCAGCGCAAAGGCTTTGAGATCGCCATGCACGGTGTAGGGAGCGGCCGATTTAATCGACAAGAGATTTTCCAAGGCTATGAGGTTTTTAACAAACTCATGGGACACTATCCCCAAATGCACATCAATCATTCCGGAAACACCGATAACCTGTACTGGGGCTACCATCGGTTCGGTTCGCTTCTTCGGTCCTTGTTTTATCGCGTCTCTGCGCAAAGCAGGCGGTTTCATGGCGAATGGGAAAAGTCGGAGTTTTTTTGGGGAGATCTAGCCCGAAAACACATTCGGTATATTCGGGACAAAGTCTATTTAAACACCAACACCCTGAAGGCTGACCCCAAAATGCCTTATCGGAGGGCTGACCGCGCTCAGAGTAATTTTTGGTTTAGCGCATCGGATGGGCACACGGCAGAAGAATTTAATGATTTAATCGAGCCCGCAAGAATTGACCAACTTAAAAAAGAAGGCGGATTATGCATTGTATTTACGCACTTTGCCTGCGGTTTTTTGACCGCAAATAGCCAAGTAGATCCTCAATTTAAAGCACGCATGACTTACCTCGCCCAACAAAATGGTTGGTTTGCTCCGGCAACGACGATTTTGGACTACATTCAGGCACAACGAAGCGAAAAAGCAGTGGAAGCGAGCCCACTTTATACAAACGTTTTAGATTTTAAATGGTTAATTCACCGGCTGTATAAACGCTTTAAATATGGGCGTTAACGAATCGAAAGTATTTGCTAGTAAGTACGACTGAGAAGCATTTTTGATATTCAAAACTTTGCTCAGCCGGAACCTGCTCGTTCCTAATTACAAGGATACCCATTTGCATAACAAGCGAGATTGGCTCCGGAGCCACACCCAATCGCCGGACTTAGTCCACCACCACACCCCGTATTATAGGTTGTCGCATAAGGCGATACGTATGGAGTGTAGGCGTACGGATTTGTATAAGCATTATACCCACTGCCTACAATCCCACCCACAATTCCGCTCACTACTCCGCCGCCGCCTAAGTAGGGACTAGCTGCGTAAGGGCTATAACCGCCGTAATATCCACCGCCTCCGCCGCCAAGTTGCGCGCCGTAATTTTGTCCAGCCATTTCACCCATGCGGAGCTGATTTTCATACATTTGTTGCTGTAAACCCATCATGTTGGTTGCACCTTGGGTTAGATTTCCTTGTGCAAGAGGGTTATACCCAGGATAGCCGCCTGCAATTGCACCCGGATAACCACCCGTGATCGCTCCTGGATACCCGCCCGCTATTGCTCCGGGATATCCACCGGCAACAGCATAGCCGGGATAGCCACCTGCTAATGCATAGCCCGGGTAGCCGCCGGTGATCCCACCAACAATGCCGCCCACAATCGCCCCACCTGGGTAGCCGCCCGCCATGGCGTAGCCAGGGTAACCACCTGCTAACGCATAGCCCGGGTAGCCGCCCGCAATTCCACCGGCAATGCCCATTCCAGGATATCCACCCGCGTAAGCGCCACCTAAAATTCCCGCTCCCCCTAAGCCTACACCGCCGTAACCCGCAATCGGTGAAAGGTAAGGCATTTGAGGCGCAGGACAAGGAATACCCACGGCCGCACAGGTGGACAACTGATTGTTGTACATGTTGCTATAAGAATTCAGTGCATTTTTATTTTGAGAATATTGCATTAGCCCTAAGCCTAGTGGGGCAACCACGCCGCCGATGGCGCTGATTAATGCTGCGTTTTGCATGGTTTTGCTGCTGTAGATTCCGCAGTCTTGGCAATAGCTGCTGCCCATTTGTGCTTTGGCCACATCCTGGGTTGCTACCGTAATCGCATCATCACACTTTTTGTCATTTGCTCTTTGCAAGGAATCACTAGAGCATCCTTTCATAAAAGCGATAAAGCTTTTTTCATCGTCAGACTTATCTCCGTCTGGAAAATCTTTTACGTATTCGCTCTCCACTTCTTTCAGGGTGCAATCTTTAACTTTCACAACATGATCCGCAGCATCTCTGTAGATATCGAAGGCTTTTACATAAGCTTGATGCGTGGTTTGCCAATCCTGCACCGCACTTTTGCAGGGACCTGTCGATTGATCATTGAAATAATCGTAAAACTCTGCAGCACATTTTTCAGTACCGGGATTATCAAAATCAGTATTTAAAGGTCGCGGCATTTCATCCATCGGTTTGGAATGTATTTTATAGTTCACAAACGACGAACACGCGGCAGAATCGTCTGCTGCATTACTGGTAACAGTGGCAACCGTGCAACTATTATTAGTTGCCCAAGTTTTGACATAAGGCTGTACAAAATCGGTGGTATTCACATCCTTTGAACTTAACAACCCACAAACAACTGAAGCGTCTTGGGGAAAGCTGCAATCAGCCAAGCTAGGGGGGGCGGCTTTTTTATTGATTACCATTTTTAGACATTCGCTATGGCAGTTTTGAAGCACTTTAGCGTATTGGGTTCGCTCCGCTTTTACAGCGGATTCAAATCCGTTCTTCGCAGCATCCGCATCATTTGCGCTGGTATCATTTTTATTTTTAGATGCCCAGTCCGCAAGCCCCCCATCCGTGCCTTCATCACACAGCGCTTTAAGTGCAGCAAGCTTGGCCTTAGCTTTTTTTAAATCCGAGTTAGAATCACTCGCAAAACTGAACCCATTCGTCACAAACCCCGAGATCACTAGAACCGAAATAAACTGATTTAGCATCCTGCTATTGTTCATTCTTTTACTCATCTTCAACATGAAAGCTCCTCATTCCGCTTTGGTTGGTTGCCCATATGGTTCCGGAAATCCTCTCCGAAAAGGGACCTGTATTTAAGTGTAACGAAACTTTGTCGCAACACAAACACTATTTTTAATGCTTATTGACAAGGCTTTTAGAATTCGTCATCACTTTGACAAGCCTTATGAATGATCAAGTTTCGTACCGATCCCTGTACCTGCATTTTCCTTTTTGCGAGACCAAGTGTCACTATTGTGACTTTTATTCCTTGGGGCGAGAAAAAACCAAAGCCACTGACGCATCTTTTTTTGAAGAAGCCCTATGCAAAGAGCTGAATTTACGCGGAAACGAGGGCGCTTTTGACCGAACACTGGATACCATTTTTTTAGGCGGGGGTACCCCCAGCATGACGCCGCCTCAAAGCATGGAGCGCATTTTTAAAACCCTTTTTCAATACACGTCCCTTACTTCCCTTACCGAATGGACCATGGAAGCAAACCCTTCTTCCATTACCCTAGACCAATTTAAGGCCTACAAAGCGCTCGGAATAAACAGGGTAAGCATGGGGGTTCAAAGCTTAAACAATGATCATTTAAATAAATTGGGGCGGGTCCACAACGCACAAGATGCATTTCAGGCGCTTGAAACATTATTCAGCGCAGGCTTTACGAACGTATCGACTGACCTACTGTGCGGAGTTCCTGGACAAACCTTAGACGACCTCCATGACCACCTGTCGCGCTTAGCCCAGTACCCGATCACCCACTTAAGTTGCTATCTTTTAACCTTACCCAAACATCACGCCCTGTTTGCTGCATTACCAAACGAGGAAGAACAACTCCGCCATCTTTTGTTGATCGATCAATTCATGCAATCCCTGGGCTTTGAACACTACGAAATTTCAAACTTTGCCAAAAAAACTACCCCGCCCCACTCTTATCAAGCGCGCCACAATTTAGTATATTGGAAAGGCGCAAGCACCAACCAAGGCTACTTGGGCTTCGGACCAAGCGCCCATTCGTTTAGTCCTGCTCCCCAGGCCTCATCAAAAGGTCCAAGCCGATTTAAAAACTTTTCCTCTCTTCACGCCTACGGCCGGGCGCTTTTGGATCAAAATACTTTACCTGTGGAATGGACAGAAACACTAAACCCTGAGCAGCAAGAATTGGAAAAATGGATGCTGGCCCTGCGGCTTGCCGATGGTTTTCCGCGCGATTGGCTAAAAACCCCATTGCAGCAAGAAAAAGTAAAGTTAATGCTAATCGACCAGCTTTTAGAGCCTCATCCCGAACGGGACCAATTTTTAAGAGCCACCGCTAAAGGGTTTGCATTAAGCGATGCGCTGATCCGTGAGCTTGCCTAATCGTGAAAAAGTTTTCAAAGGTGAACATTGAAATTAGCAATATTTGTAATCTTCAATGCAGCTTTTGCCCGGAAGTCATCCGCGCAAAAAAGCTGATGGACCTCGACCTATTTGAATCCCTTATCCATCAATTAAAACCTCTTACCGAACAAGTGTGTTTTCATTTGATGGGCGAACCCTTGCTTCACCCCAAGTTAAAAGAAATGATTTTGCTCTGCGACCGGGCCGAGCTGCCCATTCATTTTGTTTCGAATGGCGTACTCCTCACCGAAGCCAGGGCAGAGCTCCTGCTACACCCCCGGATTCGCCAAGTGAATTTCTCTTTGCATAGCTTTGCCGATAATTTTCCTAAGCAAAATCCGCGTCCGTATTTGGAAAAAATCTTTGCTTTTACGGAGCGCGCGTTCTTAGAGCGCCCGGACCTTTATTTGAACTATAGACTTTGGAATCTTCAGGACACCTCTGTTAAAAATGCTTCGCAAAATAATTTAGAAATTTTAACCGCACTTGAGGAAAAATTTAATTTTTCATTTGCAAAAATCCCAGCCCACGACCTTCGTACCCAAAAAAGCGTAAAAATCAAAAACCGTCTTTACCTGCACTTTGACTCCGCGTTTGTTTGGCCTAATCTGGATTTGCCTGTTTTGGGGAGCAAAGGGACCTGCTACGGGTTATCCGGTCACTTTGGAATCTTGGCCGACGGAACCGTGGTCCCCTGTTGCTTAGATAAAGAAGGGATCATTCCCCTTGGAAACGCAAATCAAACTCCGCTCACCGAAATCCTCCAGCAGGAGCGCGCTCGAAAAATATTAAAAGGCTTTCAGGAGCGACAACTGGTCGAAGAACTTTGCAAACGGTGCGATTACATTAAACGATTTTCATAAATTCTTTGTCCTAGACCTTGCCAAAAGTCAATTCATTACCATAAAGTTTGTTACTTATGTCAGAACAAACACCGTCCCATCCTTCGCAAAGCGAAACTGAACATCCTGTGCAACCCGAATCCGCTACGGACTTGTCTGAAAAGCTGGCTAAATTGCAAGCGCAACTCAAAGAACAAGAGCAAAAATACATTTATTTGTACGCAGATTTTGAGAACTTCAAAAAGCGAACCCAAAAAGAACGCCAAGATTTAATCAAATTTGGGTGGGAGCCTGTGGCGTCCGAACTTCTTCCGGTTTTAGATAATTTTGAGCGCGCTCTTCAATACGCAAAGCCCGAAACGGACCCTAACCTCATTAGCGGCCTGCAAATGGTGGCCAGTCAATTTAAAACCGCGCTCGAAAAACAGGGCGTTCAATTAGTGAAATCGATTGATCAAACGTTTAATCCGGAATTTCACGAAGCGGTGGGCGAACTTCCAAGTCCAAAGCCACAAGGAATCATCGTTCAAGAGCACCTAAAAGGTTACACCCTTCATGGACGTTTGTTACGCCCTAGCCGGGTGATGGTCAGCCGTGGCGGGGGTGACACATCCAACGAAACAGTAAATGGATCTGGCCCTGGACAAAATTAAAATCGGGACCATTTATATAAGTAATTACAGTAAAAATGAACAATTAAAAAAGACCCTAGAAAATAAACCAAAAAAAGTAAGAGTAAATAAAAACAAAGGAGTCAGTTATGGGTAAAATCATTGGAATCGACTTAGGAACGACAAATTCATGCGTATCCGTCATGGACGGGGGCGAAGCAAAAGTGATCGCAAATAGCGAAGGCGCGAATACGACTCCTTCCGTTGTGGGCTTTTTGCCAAACGGTGAAAAAGTAGTGGGCCAGGCGGCAAAACGCCAAGCGGTCACTAATCCAGAAAAAACTCTTTTCGAAGTCAAGCGGTTGATTGGTCGTAAGTTTACGTCCAAAGAAGTGACCGAGTTTGTAAAGGTCCCGCCTTTTAAAGTGGCCGAAGCTAAAAACGGGGACGCATGGTTGAAAGTGGCCGACCGGGATTACGCTCCTCAGGAAATTTCAGCGCTCGTGCTACAAAAAATGAAAAAAACTGCGGAAGACTATTTGGGCGAACCCGTAACCGAAGCAGTAGTCACCGTGCCT
>CAIMNF010000175.1 GCA_903842755.1 Oligoflexia bacterium | reverse complement strand
GACCAAGCCTACGAGGTAAAGGAAATCACTCTTCCTCAAGAATCCGCTATTCCTGCTGACTGTACCGTCGTCGTTATTTTAGGGCCAAATAAAGCTTTTTTCCCTACAGAAATTAAAGCTCTTACGGGCTTTTTGGATCAGGGTGGGCGATTGGTTGTAGGAATCGACGCAACTCTTACTCAAAGCGATAAGCTAGACGAACTAAAAAATCTGCTTAAAAATTGGGGGCTAGTCGTCAAAACTGCTTTGAATATTGATCCTTTCTCTACTCGCTTGGGAGTGGATGCTTCGGTACCCATCGTTGCCACTTACAATACGGATCACTCCATTACCAAAGAGTTCAAGCAACCTAGCTATTTTCCATTCTCTCGTCCTGTAGATTTAACTTCGCCTGCTCCAGACGGATTAAAAACCGTTTGGCTAGCGAAAACTTCGCCTAAGTCATGGGGCGAAACCGATATGGGGTCAATCGCCAAGGGTTCCGTTAAATATGACGAAGGGAAAGATATTCAAGGTCCCTTGACCGTTGCTGCAGCAGTCAGCGGCAAAAAGTCAGGATCCACCGCGACCAAAGAAACCCGCATTGTTCTTTTCGGTTCTTCTCAGTTTGGAACAAACAATTATTCTAGGTTTGGTGGAAACTCAGATTTATTCCTCAATTCAGTGAGCTGGGCCTTAGAGGACGAAAGCATGATTTCGATCCGCGCGAAAGAAGACGACGCGGGTAAAATCGAGCTTTCACAAAACCAAGGTACCGCTATTTTCTTGATCAGTGTAATTTTTGTGCCGCTCTTTATTGCAATCGCAGGCATTGTGATCTGGGTCCGCAGGAAAAAGTTATGAAACAACCGAATTGGAAAGTCCCGTTAGCCCTTTGTTCAACTCTTTTTGTCTTGGGAAGCTTCGCTTACTGGCTTCAGTATTCACATAAGCCAAAGCAAGAGAAAAAAGATACGGAAGCGAAGAAGCCACTCGCGATCCCCGAAGATGCTCAAATCGCGTCGTTTAGAATGCGGGGAACAAAGACCAACTTGACTGCCAAGTGCGAAAGTATCACGCAAAAAAAGTGCAAACCCACCGAAAAAGCAGACTGGAATATTATTGAGCCCCTCGCGGTGAAGGCGGACGAGGACAATCTAAAATCATTTATTTCTGCCCTCTCGGGAGCTGTTTCGACCGAAACGGTCGATTTAAGTGATGAAACTCCCGAAAGCCGCGCGAAATTGTTTGATGAGTACGGATTAAGCGAAGCAAAGCGCAATCAATTCACCACACCGATGCTTGAGGTCAGTTTAGAAAACGGCAAGAAGCTTACGGTCTGGTTTGGAACTCAACATCCGCTCGGAGACAAATATTTTGTCCTGTCCGCAGTCGATGGAAAAATTAATGAGAAGACCGTGTTTCTTATTGCCTCCTACACGAAAAGCAACTTCGACCACGACCTCACCTATTTTAGGGACAAATCACTCTTTACCTTTGACCGCACTCAAATCGAACAAGTGGCAGGAAAATCGGGTTCTACGGTATTGAATGCAAAGAAAGAAAACGGGAAATGGGTAATCAACGGCCTCGAAGTGGACACGGATCGGTTTGATACGGCTCTGTCCTCGATTTCTCAGTTTAAGGCAAAAGACTTCCCGGGGTCGACGGAAATTCTGAAAGGCGCCAAATCCATTGCTCTTTACAAATTAACCGACAGCAAACAACAAGTCACCACCCTGGAGCTTTTCGAAAAAGTAAAAAAAGCGGATAAGAAGGCAAACAAAGCCGCCAAAGATGAATCCACTTATTACCTGAAAACTTCGGTTCGTCCAGACCCTGTAGAGGTAGAGCTTTTTGTCAAAAACCAACTGGACAAAAAAGTGGACGACTTCCGAAAACTGGACCTCTTAACTGCTGCGGAACGAACCGCGATGTCTCGTTTCAAGCTAGAAGGTAAAAAGTTTAAAACTCCGATCGAATTTGCTCAAAATAATGGGAAGTGGGCTCCGCTCGCTCCGACCGACTCCAAAATGGATCCAACCAAGCTAACTGCCCTTTTGGACTTATTCATGAAGGACAAAATCTCTAAGTTCGTTTCGCCAATACCGGCTGGGGCGGCGGCGGAATTAACCTTGACCATGGGTACAGACCAGGACCCCGCCAAGTTTCATTGGAAAGCGTTTCAAATTAAAGAAAAAATCTACATCCGTGATTTAAACTCCAAACGAAATGAAGCGTACGAAGTTCCATTTGAACTAAAAAACGCTTTACCTGTGGATGGAGAATCATGGATTATGAAGAAATGATTGAACCACAAGCCGTTAAAATTGAGCCCGAGCGCCCCTTGAAGAAGTTTTTTCAAGACACGCTAGAACTTCTCACCGAGCCCACCCGTTTTTTTTCTGGCCGCTTTAATGATTTTACGTTAAATCAGGCGCTCGTTTTCTGTGTCCTTATTCATTGGCTTTCTTCTTTCTTGGAGTGGATGACCCGAGTCGTAAAGCACGAAAGTTTGCTGGATGGATTTGTTAAAATTCGGGAACAACTTGAAACCATCGATCTGTGGAAAGGGATTGCGCCACAAATCTTGCCGGGTTCGTCTTCCCTAAGCCATGTCCCCTCGTGGACGATGGAGCTTGCTTCAGTTGCGATTGATCCGTTTAGAACTCTGATCGGTCTGGTGATGAGCACTTTTGCTATTTGGGTTGGCGCAACCCTCCTCATTCAGAAAAAAGAGGATCAAGATCCGGTCTCCTTTTCTAACCTTTTAAAGATGATTGCATTTACCAGCTCCGCCCCCCATTTAGTGGGTTCATTGCTTGGCTTTTTACCCCTTAATTTAGGCACTTTTATTGGAATCCTTTATGTGGTGATTGTGGAGATGGTTGCGCTTTCGGTCCGCTATAAGATTTCAAAACTAAGAGCATTTGCCGTAACTACGCTTCCCAGTTTGGTGATTACTGGCTTAGGAATGTGTTTTGTTGGGGTACTCATTGCTTTATTCCTGGGGATCGTTGGAGCAATTCTCAAATGAAATTTAGTATTACCACTGCCATCGATTACCCTAACGGAATGCCCCATTTGGGACACGCTTATGAAAAAATTGTCGCCGATGTTTATGCGCGCTGGTATCGGTTCTTAGGTTACGAAGTATACTTCTTAACCGGAACAGATGAAAACGGACAAAACCTCGTCAAAACTGCCGAAAAAATGGGAATTAGCCCGAAAGCAATGGTCGATCAAAATGTCCTGCATTTTAAAGACCTCTGTTCAAAACTCAATATTTCGTATGACGAATATATTCGTACTTCAGAACAAAGACACCACGACGCCACTCACCACTTTTGGAAAATTCTAGAGTCCAAAGGGGACATTTACTTTAGTAAATACCAAGGGCTTTATTGTACGAATTGTGAGGCCTATTATACGGAGCTTCAAGCGCCGGATCGAAAATGCCCTGAACACCATCGCCCACTAGATGAGGTAGAAGAAGAAGGCTACTTTTTCAAAACAAGTCAGTATCAGTCCTGGGTCATCGAAACCATTAAAGGCAATCCAAACTTTGTGATGAGTGAGTTTTCTCGAAAAGAAATTTTAAGTCGTTTGGAAAGCGAACCCATGAGGGACCTTTCCATCACTCGCCCCAATAAGGGCTGGGGTATTCCAGTGCCTTCGAAACCGGAATACGTGATTTACACCTGGTTCGATGCGCTCATTAACTACTACACCGCAAGCGAGCCCAAGAAATTTTGGCCGAATGATGTCCATGTCATTGGACGCGACATTTTGTGGTTTCATGCCGTCATTTGGCCCATGATGCTTCATGCAGCAGGGCTCCCTCTTCCGCAGCAAATTAACGTGCACGGAATGGTGTTGGCGGCCGATGGTAAGAAAATGTCCAAAAGCTTAAACAATGGGGTCGACCCGTTCGAGGTCATCAAACTTGTGCCTGTTGATTCGTTTCGCTATTACATCTTAAGAGCCATTCCTTCGCATAGCAATGGGGCATTTGTATTGGATGATTTACTCAAGCGGCATCAGTCCGAACTGGGGAACGACTATGGCAATTTGCTCATGCGCGTAGTGAAGCTGGCACGCAAACGCTCCGGAGACGCAGCCCCAAAGCCCGAGGGTATAAAACTCCACTTTAATTTTGACTCGTTAATTGCAGAAGTAAAAGACTTGATGACCAAACGGGAGCATCACCGCGCGCTCGACCGAATCTGGCAAGAGGTGAATGTGGTCAACGGCTACATTAATGATTCAGCGCCCTGGGCAATCAAAGAGGATTTAGTGAAATTTAATGAAGTCATTTACAACGGGCTTTATGGTATTGATGTTGTTTCACAACTCCTTGCTCCGTTTATTCCAGAAACTTCGGCAAAAGCGTTGGCTTCCTTGGGCCTAAGACCTGGAACTTTTGATCAAGCTCCTAAAAACTATACGCTTTTTGATCCCCCGGTTCTGTTCCCCCGAATTGAGCCCGCACCGCCTTCGCCGAGTTCTTGACACTTCAAACTTTAAATTGAGTCATGCTAGACTTTGAGAATGAATAAATTTTTTCTGCTTGGACTAAGCCTTTGCTCCTTTTTGAACTTAGCACACGCGACATCTGAACTTAAAGTGCACGTGATTAGTCCCCCGGCGCCGTTAGATTGGAGCTCGCCTCAAACGCTTTTGAAAACTACGCTTGCGAACTCTACAAAATCGACCCTAGAAATTAGTGGCCACATGATCATTGAAATTTCGACGGATGAACCCAATCCCTATCACGTCACCCACCTGATAACGGCCATGGGCAGTAAACATCCGTGGACCGTCACCGGAACAGAATTATCCCAAGGCCTTGGCCTCAGTGCTCTGTACGCTCTTTATCCGGGGAAATTAAACTCGGCCACCGAGTCACTTCGGCAACTAAAGACTGCGAAAAAAGAAGGCAGGCTTGCCACGCTTCAAGTACGGCTTTCTTCTTCTGATTTGCAGAATAGCTTGGACTTTCTAAATCGCTGGATTCAGCACGGGTCTTTTCGGCATTACGGCGGCGGCCACCTCGTTGGAAACGGCTATGGCGCGGGTTGCGCTGATTTTGCAGTTTATTTTTTAAATATAGCGCTTCATGGAAAAGCGCCCCTTACTGAATGGATGCGTGAGGTCTATTTGCCCTATGATTTGTTAAAATATGACCGCCCGGACGGTACCGTTTCGCCCGTTTCGGTGTTTAAAATTCTGCATTCTACCGAACCTTGGGGCAACTCTTCCCATACAGGCAAGTATTTTACGATTCCGGACCCAGAGTTGGTTTTCGGTTGGATTAAAAAGCGGTCTCCGGCAACTGAGTCCCTCTTTCTTGAAAGTAGTGAAATTGACCCAGTAGAAATTTCACCCTCGGCAGATGCGGTTTCTGCGGCAAAGTTTGAAGCAAATGATCCGCCTGAGGCCCCTGCCAGGATTGAAAAAGTATGGGCTAGCATTAAGACCAGCAGGACTCGATAAACCCCATTCGGAGTGTCGGACTTAGATGACACTTCATCACTCAAAATCTGATCAAATCCTTGGCTTAATTTTATAAATTAAATTAGTTGATTTATGTTCGCTTGGGTGTTAGAACCCTCTTCTTCTCGGCAAAAGAAAGGAGAGGGGCTAAAGCCCCCACGTGAGATGGTTCAAAAAAAAATCGCCTATTTGATCTTGTTTGTCATTTTCATTGCGAACGTTTTGGGAATCTCATCGTCTTACGCCCATTTTCCTTCCACTCCTGAAGAAGAGTGTCGCTCCATTGATTTAAGAACGGAAACAAACAACACCCTTCAGATGCCCATCCGCGACCAAGGTAAAACCGGCTGGTGTTTTGCCAATGCGATCGCCGATGCCCTTCAACTCAGCTACCAAGTTCCAGAACCAATTTCCGCGGCTGACGTCGCTATCAACTATAGTCAATCCGATTTGTCGCAGCTACACTCGTTTTTAAAGAGGCTTTTTTCCAAAAAAGCGCGCGAAAAACCTTTTGAAACAGGCATCGCAAAAATTGCTGCGGAAATGGAAATCCAGGATGGCTATTGTCCAGAGGCCGTTTTTCCCTCTGATTATTGGACAAAAGTGACTAGCGAAGGCCCCGCAAAAAAACCAACGGAAACTCCCGTTGAGATTTTAGACGCGATCACACAAACATACGGTTTGCTCCAGTCGGTTCACGACGGTACTTTTGCCCAAGCATCTGAGTTGCCGTTTTACTTTAAGTTTAAGCACGTCAATGACCGCGATTTTTTTGATCTTTTAAAGAACTCAACCCAACTTAAATTCCTTATTCATTTAAGGGAAAAAGTTTGTGAATCAGAACGAGTTCCTTTTCCCGAAGGAAATAAAAACTTTAATTTTAAACTGAGGACTCGGAAAATCTTTAAAGCAATTCAAACTGCTCTGGAAGCAAAAGAGCCTGTAACCGTAGACATTTTTGCAGGGGTTTTGGAAGATCAGCTTAATTTTAAAAAGAAGATTTCCGATTTTCACACGGTAATGGTTTACGGAAGTCAATTTAATCATCAGGCGCAGGAGTGCCAGTACCTCATCCGTAATTCCCACGGTACGTCGTGCGAAAAAATGGATCCTGATTTAACTTGCGAGCACGGGTACGTCTGGTTACCCGAACACACACTTTTTCGCGCCATGACGAGCGCATTAATCATCAAAAACTAGCCCTAAAAACGCGCCTTAAACTATTTCAGTGCCGATGGGCGCATTTTCAATTATTCTTTAATCATGATGTTTTCTCATCCTGACATTCTCACTGGCCCTGCGATTGACTTTCTGACTCTCCTTCACCGCAAGTTTAATCCCAGGCGCTTGGAACTTTTAAAAGCCAGGGGCAAGCGTCAGGCTGAGATCAAAGGGGGCGCAATGCCCCAATTTTTAGCCGAGACGGTAAAAATCCGAGAAAGCGAATGGAAAGTAGCTCCCGCTCCGCATGACCTCCAGGACCGAAGAGTGGAAATCACGGGACCTGCAGAAGCAAAAATGCTGATTAATGCCCTGAACTCTGGTGCAAAAGTTTTTATGGCCGACTTGGAAGATTCGCTCTCGCCCACAGCGGAAAATATTCTTCAAGGGCAAGTGGCATTAAAAGCAGCCGTAAGAAAAACACTGAGCTTCCAAAATCCGGATGGAAAAATTTATAAACTAAATCATCAGATCGCAACTTTAGTGGTGCGCCCCCGGGGCTGGCACCTCGTGGAAAAACATTTTCACGTCGACCAAATGCCCATGAGCGGAAGTTTATTTGATTTTGGATTATTCTTTTTTCATAACGCCCAAGAACAGATAAACCGGGGCACGGGACCCTACTTTTACCTTCCAAAAATGGAGAGCCATCTGGAAGCAAGGCTTTGGAATGAGGTCTTTGTTTTTTCCCAAAACCATTTAAAGATTCCCCAGGGCACGATACGGGCCACAGTGCTTATTGAAACTATTCTTGCCGCGTTTGAAATGGATG
>CAIMNF010000174.1 GCA_903842755.1 Oligoflexia bacterium | reverse complement strand
GGCCCCGCACTAAATTGAGCCAGTGGCGAAAGTGCGAAGGCTTTTTTCTGATACGAGGTGAGGTCGTGAGACGGAATCTTTTGAAAAGATTGAACCTCATAAGAACGGATGGGCTCATTCCAAACGTTCATTCCAGGATCTCGGTCCATGGCCTGCTGGTGCAAAAAATGCGCGGGTGGATCAGCACGTGGCGAAATTAAATACACTCTACGACCCAAGTTGCCGATATCGATTCGAAGTTCTTCTTCCAGTGCATGGGTATAATTCAGGTATAGTCGTTCGAGCTGTAACTGGGTAAAACCCACTTGCCCATCGCGCTTCGCCCCTAATTCTTCACCAAATAAGCCTTCCTGAGCGAGTAAACTAAATATGTTTAATTGATTAAAAAAGTTTTCTGGTGTAGACTCAGTGCCATGCGTTTTTTCACACGGCTGCTTCTGTTGATCTCGCTCGCGCTTACTCCATTTTCAAACTGGAGTATGGCCAATCTCCATGGTCCAGGTTGCGGAGGGGCACTGGACTTCAGTCCAGCGATTCAGCGTGAGGTTGCCATTTTTGCGGCCGATAAAGGTTTGCTCAAGTTAGAAGCCATTGCCGATGAGTCGTTTAATCTTGAGTCGCAGGCGCATCATTTGAATACACCCACCAAAACACTTGCGGACCGAAGACAAATCTTTGAGGTAGGAAAAAAAGTAAAGGAATTGCGGTCGGAAATAACCCTGGCAATCAAAAATAGCGGTTTAATTTGGGACAGCTTAAGTTTTATTCAGAACCATCAAGACTGGTCACCTGAATTGAAGCTTTTGGTTTGGCGCCATTTTGCGGAGCGCTTTCAGGCGCTGGGAACCAAATGGCAAATGGATGAATACTTAGGCACCCAGGGTGAGCATATTTTTTGTGGAGGGATTGGGCATTTTGTATTGATCGACCGTCACGGAAATTTATTTGGCGGACAATTTGGAGGGTTCACTCTTCATCGATTGCGGTATTCGCCTCCAGGGACTTTTGATGTCAGTCGATATCAGGCAAGTTTGATTCCAGTCCGCTAAGATTATTGAGTCGTACACGACGATCCCGGCCGCCCGTAAAAAAACCAAGACACGCGATTGTTTTCGTGGGTATTGTAAAAGAATGAAATTTATCATCTCCCTCCTTGTATTTAGCGCAACCTTTGCGTGCGCTGGACTATTTCCCCGCTCAGATCAAACGGTCGACAAGATCGTAACGGAAATTCATCAAAGTCAAATGACTTACAAAAATTTGGCCGAGTTGGTCAATCAAATCGGGGCCCGAGTCAGTGGATCCGCGCAAGCGGAACAAGCGGTAGGATGGATGAAAGCTAAAATGGAATCGCTTGGCCTAGAACAGGTGCGCCTTCAACCCTGTCAGGTACCCCAATGGGATCGTGGTTCTTCCGAGCATGCAACGTTGACTCTTGCAGATGGAACCAAAGTCAGCTTGGCAGTCACTGCACTTGGGGGAAGTGTCGGTACCGGGAAAAAGCCGGTGGAGGCCGAGGTTGTTCAAGTGCATAGTTTTTCAGAGCTGGAACGGCTAGGAAACCAAGTGAAAGGGAAAATCGTATTTTTTAATCAACCCCTAGATGCGACGCTGGAAGACCAATTTGAGGCCTATTCGCGCGTGGTCGGGCTTCGGGTAGGAGGCGCATCAAAAGCGGCAAAACAAGGAGCAGTCGCAACGTTGCTGCGGTCACTGTCCAGCTTACCGGATGACGATCATCCGCATACCGGAATTATGCATTATGAAAACTTTGTAAATAAAATTCCTTCGGCAGCGCTCAGCACTCATGCCGCTAATTTACTTTCGAATGCGCTCACGGCTCAAGGAAAGGTTAAGGTCAAATTAGAATTAAGTGCAGGTCCTGTTCGGACGGTGACGTCTCATAATGTGATGGGCGAAATAACCGGGAGTACCTATCCGAACGAAGTTTTTTTAATTGGAGGCCACCTGGATAGTTGGGACTTGGGTCGGGGAGCGCACGACGATGGTGCGGGCTTGATGCAGTCACTTGAAGTGCTTCGCGCATTTAAAGTACTTGGGATACGACCCAAAAGAACCGTTCGACTGGTCGCTTTTATGACCGAGGAGTTTGGTGGCATTGGAGCAGAAGCGTACGCAAAGGAAGCATTGGCGAGTGGGGATCGTTTTATTGGCGCGCTAGAATCGGATCGAGGTGGGTTTAAGCCATTGGGCTTCTCTGTCCATGCAAGACCCGAGGTTTTGAAGCAAATTCAATCCTGGGCTCCTTATTTTGTCGCCACACAGACGCCCTTGGTAAAGGAAGCCCCGGATGGCGGGACCGATACCGAACGGTTTGGGCAAGCGGGAGTTCCGGAGTTCGAATTATTGCCTACATCGACGCACTATTTTGACTTGCATCATTCCGCTTTGGATCAGTTGTCCGCGGTCAATCCGGCCGAAGTTAGCGAAGGAGCAGCAGCCATGGCCGTGTTTGTGTATTTAGCTACGGAAAATGGTTTTCACTAATCGAGGATTTTGCCACGGAACTTATCGTGGAATCATCCAAAGGCATTTGCCTTTTTCGTTCTTTAATTGAATGCCTGTACGGTCCTCTTTCCAGGGACCGTCGCCCGCCTGAGCACGAGCGCGAAGCTCGCCGCGTTTTCCTTCTTCACAGAGGCGTTCTGCATCTCCTGCGCTAAAGGAATTTTTGGTGTCCTTAATTTTGGTGACACACCATTTCACGCACCCATTGCCTTGGGCAGCGCCTTGCCCAATGACGTCATACCCTTTGACCACCGTTTTGCCCAGAACGGCCGAGCACCGACAAAGAACTTCGGGGGGGCCAGCCTGAGGCGCGGGCAATGCTTTGATGGGGTGATCGGCATAACTCATGGTCTGAAATAAAGTAAGCGCAACCAGTAAAGCTTTAAATGAAGTCATCGGTTGATTCTCCAGGGGTGAAACGGTTCTTCCCTAGAATAAAAAATAATCATAAAAAAAACATTAAAATAAATTCTCTAGACCCACTTAATGTGAAAATCCAAAGTGAAAATCCAAAACGCGCTCGCATAACTTCCGTTGGAATTGTGACGCTTGTTTCAGTTCTGGAGTAAGCGCAACTTTTTCTACATAGTCAAAAAGAATGATTCCTCGTAACAACTGAAGCATAGAAAGTTCGCTGACGTCGAGCTCTTGAAAATGGGCTACTTCCTGGAGAAGCTCAAAGGTGCCCATTTCAGAAATTTGGTTAAAGTAGCGTTGGTGTTTGATCTCGGGGTTTTGCAATTTCATGAAGCGCAGTCTATCCAGAGAATTTGAATTTTCATACCTATATTATTTAATATTTAAAT
>CAIMNF010000173.1 GCA_903842755.1 Oligoflexia bacterium | reverse complement strand
GTGATGGAGTATATCAGAAACCTGCTCGCCGTGCAGCGGAAAAAGGGCCACTCCCACGCTGATCGATACTTTTCCAAGGGGTTGAAATTCGCCAAAGGGAAAGGGGCTTGATGCGATTTTTTCACGAATCGTTTCTGCCAGAGCTAAAACTTCAGATCGCGTAGAATTTTGCGAAAGCACGACGAACTCTTCGCCGCCGTACCGCGCGGCAAATTGATGAGGCGCTACCGACGCCTTTAAAATGGAAGCGACTTGTCTCAGCACTTGATCACCGGCCGGATGCCCATTCCGATCATTAAACTTTTTAAAATGATCCACATCCATAAATACAATTCCGTACGATTGGCTTTGGCTGAGTGCGATTTGATGGGCCTGTTCGAGTGATTCTTTAAAGAAGCGAAAATTCCAAAGTCCAGTCATCTCGTCGGTAGTTGATAGTTTTTTTAATACCGCGTTGGCCTCTTTTAGCTCTAGCTCAGCGCGAGTCACATCCGTGACATCATCAACGACCACTTGAATCACTTCAATATAATCTAAAATTTTTAGCGACGTTGCTGATAACTTGTAATAAGAAAGCCGTCCATCCTGCCCCTTAAAATTAAGCGCAAGAGACGTCCTTGCGGCTAAACCTTTTTCTAAGTCCACCGCCACCCCTGGAAACAGCTCCGGGAACACGTGCCCTAGAATTTCTGATTCTTCTTTGTTTAAAAGCGTAATCCCAGAAGGATTGCACTCCAAAACACGGTACGAATGCTGATCCAGCAAAAAGACGGCCTCGGACATCCGTAAAAATAAATCTGAGTAATTTGCCAACTGAGAAATCGCTCCGCCTACAAAGCGCCCCCCAAACATTTCTAACAAAATATCGGATTTGGTTTTAGGTTGTTCAGCCATACACTCTTCTGATCGGCGGATGGGGCAGAAAACTGTAATTATTTTGACGGCTCGGAGTCGAAAAAATGTCGCTGGTGTGTCACTTAGGACCGAATCTCAAAAAATACCCGATTAGCCCAAATAAAATCACCCAATAAAATCACCCAATAAAATCACCCAATAAAATCAACCAATAAAATCAATAGCACAACTCGACGTCCAATCGCTTCCCGCGCACCTCACCCCCATGAACAACCAACTGAACGCGCCCCTTAACTCTGAATCCATGCTCGCGCTCTAAATACCGCGCCACCCATTCAGCCCTTTCGCTGGACAGCGCAAAATCGCTTGCGCCCCATTCGTTTTCACGAACATCTTGCGGATTATTCTGATCGGCATAACCGTGTACTTTAATTTTTAGTCCTTGGGCTTGCTCCGGCTTTAGGCGTTCCGCCACGCGGTCTAAAATATGAATCCAATTCTGTCGAAGCGAAATTTCGCCGGTCTCGAAAAGTTCATCCGAACTCATCACCATCAAAACGGACGATTCCTTAAACTCCAAACTCAGCCCGTCCACTTTTTTAGAAAATAAATCATCCCCTTTTAACATTTGATATAGGGCCTGTAACCGCGCCGCGGGCGCTTTAAAGCTACCGATGACTTCACCCGCCGCAACTTCCTTTTTATTTGGCTCCACAACAACCGGCATGACCAAGGTTGATTTTTTTCCGCCCTCTGTTGTAACTACAGACGCATATAGCGCAAATCCAATTAAAAAAAAGCCCAAGTAAGGAATCGATGCTAAAGCCGAATTCACGGCGTATGCCCCGGTGAAATGCCCAGTCGAGCATGCAACTGCTCTTTTAAAAACTCTGCGGTAACCCCCTCCATCACCCCATTCATGCCTTCCGCTAACACCGCATAATATAATCGAGAGTTTTGCCGAGCTGAATCGAGTCTTCGCTGAAGAACCGCGTGGCCTACCAACTGAAGAACCAATGCCACTAAAAAAGGAGTAAACGCATGAGCCAACACGATCGGTTGCTGCATCAAACAAAGCAGACTTCCTATAAGTCCCACCACGGGTACACTCAACACTGCCCGATCCAAATAAGTTTGCAGCTGCTGGAAAAGCGCTTCATCAAAATCATCATGGCTCTTGATCCATTGGTAAATCTTTGCTTTCTCAAAACCTTCCATCGAACGCTTGACCAAATATTGTAGCTGCTGATCTTTCAAGTTTTTCCGATACGCTTCGGCAACCAACATTCCATCCCGGCGAATCGTTAGCGCGAGTTCTTCGATCGTTTGAGCAAACCGTTTTAAATCGAAATCGGCACAGCCCAAAAGAGATTGCAATTTTCCCTTTTTCAGTGATTGTGGGAATTGAAGTGTGGCAAGCGCCACTGCCCCGCTCATCACAAACAGTAACGAAAGGATCATTGAAGTGCCAACCGAACTCACTTCGCCCAATTGAAACGCGAGAATAACAAATACGATTGCACTCACACCACCTACGGTCTTGAACATTCTGATTCTCAGTGTACCCTAAAGGAAGAGATGAAATCAAAAAAATGGGTCCTTGGATTGGTTTTAATCGGATTGTGCTTGGCCGTTTGGAAAGGCGTCGCGATTTATACGGGTCTCCTCCACGTTGCGCTGGAGAGCGAAACTATTCCCAATTTTATGCCCGAAAATATTGATTTAGAGGATCAAGCCCAGGGAGCCTCGTGGCTAACTCTCCCCTTCGGCTATACTCTTGGTCCTTGGCCAACACAGTTTCAAGGCAATCCAATCGTCATGAAAATGACTTACCACAAAGGGCCGCCAGAAAAATTTATTCAAGAAATGACTCAAATCTGGGACCCCATTAATGCAGAACTGATCATGACCGGTCCCATCACCCCTGTTCCCCATTTTGGAAGCCTTGAGTGGAAATCCTGTTTATTGAGTTCCTTTCGATGTTTTAAAGAAAAACGAAAGTTATACGACCTCACGCTTAAGGATTTAGAGCAATGGAAAGCAAAGGATTGGAAACTCGCTTGGTTCGAGGGCTCGGACCCCTTTTCGCCTCAGGGAATTCATGTCCACTTGGAATTTAACCATTTTCAAATCGATCGCTATTTAATGCTTACCGATCATGGAATCACCCAAGGGTTTACCTTAAAATCCATTCAAGGCCCTACCGGCCAAGAGGCACAGGAACTC
>CAIMNF010000172.1 GCA_903842755.1 Oligoflexia bacterium | reverse complement strand
TTTACCGGTTTTTTGCGCTGCTAAGTGAATGTCTTTTAAAAATTGCGCTTCGGGAATATTTTCGGAATTAATCGAAGTCACTAAAGTTCCCATAGGATTCATCAACGGCAAAATCAGTTCGTGCAAGCGTTGAGTATCTTTTTGGGTAGAAAAAGAGCCTGCCTTCGACCTTGAAAAGGATGGAGGATCGCAAAGGATGGTTTCAAATAAAGCTCCCTTTTTTCGGAGTCGGGGCAGCCATTCTAAAGCGTCACCAAAAATAAAATCGGAACGGCTTTCCGGCAGCCCCGCATTGATCCAATTTTCTTTCGCCCAAGCTAAAGTGGATTTGGAAAGATCAAGAGTAGTGACCTGCGTTGCTCCCCCTTTTGCAGCCGCTACGGAAAGACTGCCAGTGTAAGCAAATAAATTGAGCACTTTTTTTTGAGATTGCGTTCTGGCCAGCCATTGCCTGAGTGGGGCGTGATCCAGGAAAAGCCCAGGATGTTTGGTGTCTTTCAGTTGGATTAAGTAAGGAATTCCGTTTTCCTGAACCGAAAATTTATTAGCCGGGGGATTGCCCCAAACGGTCGTCACGTTTGGTGGGGTTTGTTCTTGCGTAGGTAAAAGAGTTCGGTCCATCCGCACTACACTTTGAATGGGGGTGCCCCAAGGGCTTAAAAGTCGAATTCCTTGGAGGATGCTTTTTAACTGTGCTTCGGACAGCGGCCCCCACTGGGTAATCCACGCGTGTTCCTGAAATAAATCAATGGCAAGAGCGCGAAGGGGCGCCTCTAGTTCGGTGAGTGCCTCGCCAGGGCCATAAAAAAGCCTAATGGCTTCCGTTTGGTCAAACAAGCCCAAGGACTTCCTCCACGCAAAGGCGCGGTGAATGATGGATGCAATGGGGTCATTCCTCATTTAATTTGTCCCTCATGTCTTTGGGGAGTTCCGCGTGAAAGGTTCCAAGCGGAAGAGTGAGTTCGTAGGCATGAAGTGCGACGCGATGAAAATCTGTGCCTGCAACGCTTGCGTCGAATCCATACCTTGCGTCACCTAACAGGGGAAAGTGGCCCTGCTGTGCGTGTTCCCGTATTTGGTGAAACCGCCCGGTCAAGGGAGTGGCCTTACCGTAAAAAAAGTGAGGTTTAGTTTGAATGACTTCAAAGAGGGTTTGCGAGGGTTTGCCGTCAATGGGAGTTTTGAGTTGAACGGCCGGACGTCCCGGAAGTGCCGATCCAGCGCACGCGGACGCGAAAAAATGGTAAGTTTTTTTGGCAATTTTTTCCGCAAACCAGCGGTTGCCTTCGCGGTGTGCTTCGCGTGATTTCGCAAATAGAATCACGCCGCTCGTAAAGCGGTCTAGGCGATGCACAATCCAAGGTTCTTGTTTCATCTCCGATTTAATCCACGAGGTAAGGTTAAGCTCACCCGGTGTCGGACTTCGCGAGGGAATGCTGTACCAACCTGCTGGCTTGTTGAGGATGAAATAGTCTTTGTGGTCAAAAATAATTTTCGGTGCGCATCGGTCCGTCATGACTTATTGATAGGTGCAGCAGTCATTCGCGGTATTGCACAAGCGTAATGAGGCGGAGTTGTTTCCACTGGCAGAGTAATAGTCATAAGTTCCCCCATTTCCGGGTACGAGGTATTCGCCGCAGTGGCTGGTGGCATCTCCGCCGCTCGGGGTACAAGTCGTACCGGTCCATTGGCCAGCGGTTTCATTACCGAATGAACCCGTAGAGTTAGCTTTTATGGAGCAAGTGCATGTGCTTGAATCCGCAAAAGTGTACGTGGTTGTTACGGCGCTCGATTCGGTTTCGCTTTGTCCGGACATATTTAGGGTTACGGCCATACTAGATGGTATAGAAATGTTGCCTCCGGCTGTGGTGCACGGTCCATTTTGTGTCCACGAAGACGAGTTAAATGCTTTGTTGGTAATCGTACCACCCCCGCCGCCACCACTTGAGCTTGAGGACGATGCATTTGCGGTCGTAGATGTTGCGGACCCGGAGTTATTGACCAGGCAGCCAGTACTCAGAATGCTCAATGAACTCAATAAAGCAATTAAACTTTTTAATTTCATATCCCTAATTTTATCCACATTAAGAATAATAAACAATGTGTCGTCCCGGACATTTTAAATTATTATTGTTCAATAAATTGTGTTGGCTGCGGCCAAACCTTTTTAAATAAGTGGAATAGCCTTCGCCCCCC
>CAIMNF010000171.1 GCA_903842755.1 Oligoflexia bacterium | reverse complement strand
GGTAAATCGTTTAAGTTGCCGTTGTTATAATAATCCGTAAGGCTGAACACAGTAACCCCGCTTGGGCTTTGTATTTTTAAATACTCAGCCTGGGAATTTTGAACTAAGCTACCGGCCTGATTCAAGGTTTCATCGATGCTGGCTTCAGGGTCAATGAGGTAGCGGCCGGCCTTGTTCACTAGTCCACGAATGTCCACCCAAAGTTTTTTTTGGTTAAGTGCCAAGTGGGTCGAAGCAGCTGATTTCAGGAAGGGCTTAAACGCTTCAATGACTTTCGACTTTAAATCCTGCTCCTTTAATCCCGTCGTATCCAGTACAACTCCGTACGGAAGCTTGATCTTACCGTCAAAATCTACTCGATACTTTCCGTTGAGTCCCGGATCATTGAGGTTCGAAACTTCATATAGATAGCCGGGGCGGACCCGGTCTGCGTCCTGAGAAGGATCTCCGTTTGGCTTGTTTTGATCAAACTCCTCAGGTGACCCTTGGGCCTGGGTATTTAATTTTGGATTTCCGGTCTGTGCCGCAGCAGGAGTGTCGCTCGTGGAACCAGATTCTTCCTGCGAGGGGGCGGTCGCGCATCCTGACACAAAAAACATACAAATTGCGGCCAGCATTAAATAGTATTTCATCTTTATGTATTATTGTACTCATTATTTTACTCACAGTCCAAATCATTATATGATTTTGAAATGCAGCATCACCTTTGGGAACGTCACCGTCAAAAAACTGAGCCATTAAAATGAAGAAAAGAATTTTGATCACCGGCGGTGGGGGGTTTATTGGGACCCACTTGGTTAGACAGCTCATTGATGGGGAATATGCGGTTACCGTTTTAGATCTTCAAATACCAACGGAAAAGTTCGAAGAGGTCCGCTATGTCCTTGGGGATGTGCGGAAGCGTTCTGATTTGATTCCCTTGATTGGTGCGCATGATGTGGTGGTCCACCTTGCAGCGATTGTCAGTGTGCCGATTTGCGAGAGTGACCCAAAGGGGAGTTACGAGACGAATACGGAATCCACGCGCGTCATTCTAGAAATGATCGCTCATGAAAATAAGCGAAGGTCACCATCGGACAAGATTAGGATTATTTTTAGTAGTTCGAGCGCTGTGTATGGAGATTTGGGGAATACCGGGGTAAAGATTTCAGAATCGATGGAGTTACCGGCGCCGGTATCGCATTACGGGGCGCAAAAATTGGAATCTGAAAATTTAATCCGCGAATCGGTAAACACTGCGGGCACACCGGCTGTGGTCTTTCGCTTTTTTAATGTGTATGGTCCCGGTCAAAAGGCGGACTCACCGTATTCAGGCGTGATTTCTTTGTTTTCAAAATACATTCATCTGGGCAAAACTCTGCAGTTGAACGGCGGTGGAGAGCAAACTCGCGACTTTATTTCGGTGTTTGATGTGGTTCAGGCGCTGAACAGAGCAATTGAGACAGAGAATGAAAAAGCACTGAAGGGAAATGCGATTAACTTAGGTACAGGGGTCGCAATCAAAATCAAAGATTTGGCAGAAATATTGTTCGACGTTTCTAAAAAGCGAGTGGAGCTCGTCGTTGCTCCGCCTAGGGCGGGGGACATTTTGCATTCTTGTGCAGACATTGCTTTAGCCAAGACTTTGCTCGATTGGATTCCGTTAGTGGGGCTTTCGCAGGGGCTTTACGGGGTGATTCATAAGCCGGTCCAGACGCTCAAATTTTTGAAGCGCTTTAAGACTCACCATTTTCACAGCATGGTATTTATCGCGGTCGCGTTTCTTTGGTTAGTTGTGGCATTGACCTTTCATCGTCATTACTATTATTATTGGCTGTGTTGTTCGTTTGCGTTGTTTGCAACGACACTCATGTTTTGGATGTTGTACGGGCTAGATTATTTTAGATCATTCCGACCCATCCCCAAGCCCGATAATTTGATTACTCTTGTTGCAATTACCCCGATTGCAAGTTTGATCTCTAAGTACTTGGTTTACTTTTTCTTTCGAATCGAAATTTTGCGTTATCGGGAGGTATTATTTTTCTGTCCGATTATTGCGCTCCTGATTTATTTGATGCAATACATGGCCGGGTCGGCTTTTGTGCGGTCGGGTTCGAAGAAAAAGATTTGCTTGCTCACTTCGCAGACCCAAGGCCAACAGGTTGCAAAGGCATTAGCGGAGCAAGACCTCATCAAATATTATGATTTTATCGATGGCTTTGCTTTAGCACAAGATCCGCTGCGAGATGACCTGGCGTGTATTGTTATTTCGCGCTCCGAGGTGCAGCACT
>CAIMNF010000170.1 GCA_903842755.1 Oligoflexia bacterium | reverse complement strand
TTTAAACGAGCCCCATTTTCTTGAACGAGTAAACTCTATTCCCTATCCGGCCGAGAAAGGGCACGGAAATCAGTTTACGTCAGAACATTATCGGGCGATTCAATTTACCTGCAGACAGTTAATTAAATTAAAAAATCCGTTGGGAGATCAAATCCGAGAGATGAAAGCAGCCTTAAAGGGGCAGGAACTCGATGCTGTTCTGCAAAGCTTGGTGGATCGAGTAGATCCAAAACTCGTATTGCGAATGGTGCGGTTTTTTTACCCTTACGAAATACAAGTGATGGATCATGAAAGTTACTTGGAAAACGAAAAAGGACGGAGCGCTCACGGCGAATATAAAAAGGCTCAACTTAAGGCGTCCATGCTGCGGGTGATGGGGCCATTAGCAGTCGAAGCTAAAAATGAAACATAAGGTAAATTATTTACTCGTAGGCACAGGGGTGGCGCCCCTACTGGCAGCGCAGCGCCTCGTAAATCGTGGTGAAACGGTAGCGATTCTTAACCCAGAGCGCGATTTCTTTTTAGAGAATTCCGAGATGTCTTTAGATTTGCTAAATTTTCAAACGACCAATTCAGATTTGTCGCGCCGCTTTTCAAATAATCTTCCAGACCAGGTTTACCGCGATATGGTTCATGAGTTTCCTGGAGCGATTGAAATGTGGAAAGAAGAAGACGAGCTTAAGGCCGTACAGCCGTTTCGTGTACTTTCTGCTCCTTGGGTACGGCAGCGCCATCGCTTATGGGCTGCTTCGGAGCGAAGTTTTAGAGCCGAACGGGTGGAAAGTCTGTATCTTCGAGCCTTGGACTTGGGGTGGAAGCCCCAATGGTTGGAGGGGTTATCGCTTGCGCGACGTTTTCCCGGTGTTTCCCTTAAAAAATTTGATCAACGAAATTCGGAAAAATGGGTGGGCTTTTTGGGACCACGTTTTGGCGACGTGGATGTGGAACGGTATCGCATCGGGTTGCTCGAGTTTGTGCGCGAGCGATTAGGTCGCAGGAACTTAATGACTGCGGCCCATATTTTAGGCATGGACACCAAAGGCGTACGCTTTCAATTGGCCTCTGGTCTCCCCTTAACGATCGAGGTGGGGCGTTCCATGCTCTTTTTTTGGACACCTAAACTAGAGCGCTTTCTTGGGCAAATGATTCAAAAATATGACCTCCGATTGGTGCCCGTGTTTCAAGATGCGGTGGTCCGTCAACGTTGGGAAGAGTGGGAGGTATTGTCGCGTGATCCCATTAATTCCTATGTGGTAGGTCATTTTGAAGGAATGCGCGTGTGGGCAAATGGCGAGGGTGTGCCGCCTCCTGGAGGGTGGAATCAATTAAAAATCATGCGAAGAGAAATTGTTCCTGGGCAGTTTTTAAGCGCTACGAGCTTTAATGATTTGTCCGGAATGTTGTTTAGATTTATGGGATGGGATCGCTATTCGGTCAGAAAAGTCGGAGTGAGAATCGGTTACCGATGGAATCAATCTCAGCCCATGGATTTAGATGCCGATGGACTGCATGCAAAAATAATTTTAGCGTGCGATGGTCCTATTCACTGGATCGCAAAACAAGTAAGGCAGGCCATCGATGGAGTTTAAAATTCGGGATGGGGAAATTGACGTAGCGGTTTTAGCCGGACCCAGGATAAAGGTTTGGCCTACGCACGGTGCGCGAAGTCTGAGTCGTTGGTGTTCGGACGCGGGCTTAAAAGTAGGCTGGTATGGGGGCAGTGGCTTAACCGTCCGTGGGGTTTTGCCGGGGGAATCCAATGGCGGTTTGGTGTTGATGGAGGATGTTCAAAAAAGACTGCATCGAATACAAGCAAAAGCGATTGTAAAAATAACTCCCCAACTTTCGCTCCCTTACCCTTTTGAAGGTTGGTATTCTCCTGGCTTGATTCCCGAATCTACTGCGCGGAAGCTCATGGCTCAAGGCAGTCTGAACTGGCATTCCCTAGTCGTTATTTTAGGCTCGGGAAATCAAGCCATTCGTTTGGGGATAGAGCTTTTACAACAGGGTTTATCTACTCAGGTGATTTGTGTAGAAAGTTATTCTACTCAATCTCAGTGCTGGGAGGTTGAGCGGAGGCGCTTTGAAATTTTAGGTGGAAAAATTCTTTTTGCAAAACCGATTCAATTGTCAACTCGCTCCTCATTTACTTGGGAAATTCGACTTCAAGAGGGTGAATTGACCCACTACCTGGAAGTGGCGCGCGTGATTTCAGTGGGGCCATTTGAGCCCGATACTGGTTTTAGGGAGTACCCAGCAGGAAGTTTTTTAATAGAATGGGAAAACACAGAAACAGCCTTGGTACAAAACGATGTTTCTTCACACTTGTTGGACGAAAGTCGAGCAGTTGTTCTGGCCTCGCGATTGATTCGGGGCTTGGGAGATTTTTCTTCGCTCGAGTTCAAACAAAGTCTTGATCGGGCGCTCTGGGCAAGTAAACAGCGATTGCGCGAGCTGGAGCGTAATAGCTCGTTCGCTTTTGAATACGAAGGGAAGTGGCTAAGCCCCTCGTACAAGCAGTTAATTCATCAGTTTCCGGGGACGCCTAAAAATTTGCAGCCCGAAAAAATTGTCGCGTCGATTGAGTGCATCGAGCCCATTGCTTGTCGCGTGTGTGAAAAAGAGTGTCCGGTAAATGCAATTCAAATTGAACGAACTGCTTCCGGCAATACCCAAAAATTTTTACTGGAGGATGCATGTACGGGGTGTGGTAAGTGTGTTCAAGCTTGCCCTTCGGCGGTACCGGTCATGATCGAAGGTGATCAATCGAAAAGCTATTCCACGCTTTTGCTAGGCTATCGAGAAAAACAAAAAATTAAAAAGGGTGACCGAGTGAGTCTCTTAAATCGAAAGGGCGAGGTCTTAGTTTCCTCCCGTGTTTTAGATCAATTCGTGGATGGGGAGGTTCCCTTGTTTAAGGTTGAAGTTCCTTCTCATTTAATTTGGGAAGTTCGGGGAATGGTATCGCTTGCGGCCAAAGCAGAAGTAGATCACGCAGATGAGTTTTATCAGGAAAAAGGTGCAAGAGTAGAGGTGCAAATACAAGGCGATACTCGACGCGTTCGCGAAGGACAAATGGTTTCAGTTGCCCTTTTTGAAATTGGGATGAGTAGGCCAAACGATATTTTGATTTGTGAAGATGGAAGTTGTGGGCTGTGCCAAATCGAAGCAGACGGAGTCAAACGATTGGCGTGTCAAACGACCATTCATCAAGGTATGGCCATTCGCTTTACGCGCGACCATGAACCATCGAGCCAGATTTGTCCGTGCAATGAGTTAACCGTGGATCAGGTTCAGCAAAAATTTGACCTGACGAGAACAGAAACGATCGAAGCATTTTTGTCTTCAACCGAGGTCATTCGGGGAAGATGTCATGGATTGTTGTGCAAATCGGCTTGTATGAAGCTCGCGCAAAAAAATCTAATTAAAACAATGGGCTTTGTGGATTGGTCATTTCCATGGATGGATTGGACTTTGACGGAGTGAATGAATAAACTTTAGCTAAAAATGGAATGCCTCAGGGATAAAGTGAGAACAGTTTAATATAACCATTTGAAACTGTTAGTAAATTAAAAAATACTAATAAACGACTTTTTTTGTTGCATGGAATGATGCAGTGTGTTATAATTGATACATGGAAACAAATATGAACAAAAAGAGTTTAGTTAAATCTCCTAACTGGGTCGGTGCGTTTATCCGACAAAAGCGTGAAGAAAAGGGTCTTTCGCAAAAAGAGCTTGGTCAAAAATTTGAACCAGCTGTGACCACACAGTTTGTGTCAAATCTTGAACGGGGTATTACTCCGGTGCCAGCTGTGCATGTGAATGCTTTAGTTCGCGCTCTTGCTATCAATGAACATGAATTAATGATCTTGATGGAAAAAGAGTACGCAGCAAAACTCACTTCGAAAATTGCGGGTCAGCACGCCGAACAAGGAACAGAGATTTCTGCTCCATCGGTGCTTGTGATTCCACAACAAGACGAAGAGTTTTTCAAATGGTTGGTACAAAGCTACCACCAGTTAACAGAGATTGACCGAGCTCATTTTAAAGATCAGCTCCGCAGCTGGATTGCCGTTACTGTTAAAAAAGTAGGGTAATTCACTCAGCTCAATGAGCAATTTAGAATTTGGTAACGGGCATCCTCGTCCACGAGGTGCCCGTTCCGCATTTTTAACGGAGCCTACGCCGCTCTATCCTCTTCAATTCGGAACCGTCATTGGTTTTGATGGAACCCCTATCTTTTACTGTACAGAAGGGGAAGGGCCTCCTTTGGTTTTCTGCTACGGGTTCGCTTGTTCGGCCCTGCACTGGACTTATCAGATTGATTATTTTAGAAAAAACTTTAAGTGCATTTGGCTTGATTATCGAGGCCACCGTAAAACACCTATTCCAGAGAAGATCGAAACTTTGACGATTGAATCGATTGTGAAAGATGTTCAGTCCGTTTTAGATTTTTTAGACATTAAGGAGGCAGTGTTTTTAGGGCACAGCATGGGCGTCAGTGTCGTTTTAGAGTATGCCCATCAGTTTCCGCATCAGGTTTTAGGATTGGTTTTAGCGAATGGGACTTCCAAGCGGCCTTTAGAAACTCTCTTTGGTGGTAATCGGTTCGCTCCTGCATTTCAATTTTTTATTAACATGGAAAAAACGATGCCCGCGATGATCGAGGAAATTTGGAATGTGAGAGGCAAGGCCCAAGTATTCTCCTTGCTTTTTGGTGCGGTCGGCTTTAATCGATCCATGTCACATCCCGATGATATTCATGCCTACGCCCAGCAAATCGCAAAATTTCCGCCATTAGTCATGACCGCGATGATGGAAGATTACGAAAAGTTTGATGCCACCCCCTGGCTGCACCAGATTAAAATGCCCACCCTTGTGATTTCGGGCGACCGGGATTACATCACCCCGCCCGAAACGCAGGAGCTGATTCACCAACTTATTCCTCAGTCCGAGTTTATGACGGTAAGAAATGGCAGTCATTGCTCGACCATTGATTTTCCGGAGCTGATCAATCTTAGGATCGAAAAATTTTTAAATTCAATTTTAAGTTAAGGATAGGCAAGAAGCAATCACTTCCGGATCTACATTTCCGCCGCTGACGATCACTCCTACGCGCTTTCCTTTTAGGGCGATTTTTCCACTCATCACCCCTGCGGCAGCAAGGCATCCCGTGGGTTCGACGATTAGCTTAAGGTGTTGGATAAAGAAGCGCATCTGTTTGAGGAGTTCTAGGTCGGTAACCGTGATCATTCCATTTACATAGCTTTTAATGATAGAAAACGGAATGGGGCCAAGAGATTGAGTACTCGCTCCATCTGCAATCGTTTTCGGAATGGGAATTTTTATGATTTCCCCTTTTTCAAAGGATCGCTGACCGTCATTGCCCACCTCAGGCTCTACTCCGATTATTTTACATTGGGGTGAAAGATTTTGCGCTGCCAGGGCTGAACCCGCAATGAGTCCACCGCCACCAACGCAAACGAAAAGATAGTCCAGAGCCCCTGTTTCTTGAAAAAGCTCTAATGCAGCTGTTCCCTGTCCAGCGATAATGTCGGGATGATTATAGGGGGGAATCAACGTCATTTTCCTCGTTTGTACAATTTGAGCTGCTACTTGTTCGCGGTCTTCGGTCAGCGGATCGTACAGAACTACTTCGGCGCCGCAGTTACGCGTGGCCTCCATTTTTAGTTTTGAAGCGCTTTTTGACATCACAACGACACTGGGAATCCCATTTTCGCTCGCGGCAAGGGCAATCGCTTGCGCGTGATTCCCACTGGAAAAGGTCACTACCCCATTTCCTTTTACATCTTCTGAAAGCCTAGAGATCGCAAAGCAAGCGCCACGGTATTTGAATGCCCCTAATTTTTGCAGATTCTCACATTTGAAAAATATTTCTGCTTGGGTCAAAGCGTTGGCACTGGGCGAGGTGAGTACCGGGGTGCGCAGGGCTCGGTTCTTTAAAAATTCACTGGCCTTTAAAACTGCGCTAGGACTAGGTGCAATCGCTTCTAAATTCATCGAGTGATTATAGTCGACTAACGTTTTTTTGTCGATTAATTTCCAGAGTATTTCTTAATGATATTTGCTGGAGCTGC
>CAIMNF010000169.1 GCA_903842755.1 Oligoflexia bacterium | reverse complement strand
TATGCACGACTTAGGAAAAATCTGGGAACTCCAATACGATAAGTCGACCGATTATACCACCGAGGGTCGATTGATTGGTCACTTAGTGATGGGCTCTGAACTAATCGAAAAAAAGATTCAGCTTTTAGACGCTCAACCCGGTCGCTTACCGGCCCCATTTCCCCAAGAAAAGAGACTCTTGGCAAAACACATGGTGCTCGCCCATCACGGAAAGTTTGAGTATGGCTCACCAAAAGAGCCATCCTGCATCGAGGCGCAAATTGTTCATATGATTGATGATTTAGATTCCAAGGTCAATGCAATGCGTGGCTTTATACAAAACGACAATCAGCCCGGAGCGTGGACATTGCTTAATAAGCAATTTGAGCGTTTTTTATTTAAGCCCGAGTGGGCGCGAAAGTAGTGCCCAATGGTCCCCTCGCGTGAGATTTTAGGCGAACTTAGGCGGAGAGTGCAGAGTTTGCCTCCTGCCGATTCTGCGCATGATTTCGCTCATATTGAGCGGGTGATTCGCCTGACCAAGCAAATTTATTTACTAGAGCGCGCAGGGGAAACGGTCACCTCATACGAGCTTGAAGCCTGCGAGTGTGCGGCCTTGCTCCATGACTGCGTACCCGTTGCTAAGAATTCGCCCTTGAGAAAAGAGAGTTCAAGATTAGCGGCGGAGAAGGCGCGCGAGTGGCTGCAGGAGCTTAGCTGGGACCCGATGCAAATTGAAGAAATCACAATGGCGATCCTTGATCACAGTTATTCGGCGTTCCTTATTACCGGAACGGCACCTCGGTCCTTTCTTGGAAAATGTTTGCAAGACGCCGATCGGCTTGAAGCGTTGGGTGCGATTGGTCTTTACCGAGTAATTGCTACTGGGGTCTCCATGGGTGCCTCGCTTTTTCACCCCACAGATCCGTGGGCGGAGTCCCGTGAACTAGACGATCGCCGTTATTCGGTCGATCATTTTTACAAAAAACTCTTAAAACTGCCGGAAACGTTTCAAACGAAAGCCGCAAAGGAGGAAGCCAAAAAACGCGCAGATTTTTTGAAGCTATATTTAGCGCAACTGAAAAATGAGATTTAAGCTCGGGGCCGCGCTACGGCAGCTCTCCCACCGAGTGAAGCTGCGGCGAGCGCACAAGATCCGCAGGCGAAACCCCGGGAAGTTGGTCTGGCGGAGTGTGGTGAAAATAATCGATCCACTCTTGGCGGTGATAAGTGTAGTGCATTTTTTTCGGGGGTATGGCACTCGGTAAGAAATGGTTCATGAGTTTAACGACTAACTCCGAGCAGTAAAGTTTTTCCCCAAGTTCGTCGGCGTTGTCCCATAAAAAATCGGAATCGTAGTGATGGTCCGCGAATTCGTCTTCGTAGAGGGAGCGCAATTTTTCTTCATCAATCGCTACGGAAGCCCTTAAAACGAGAGTTTTAGCTCCTGGCGTCCGCCGGGATAAAAACAGGCTCAGGGGTACTTGGGTTACGGCTCCCCACGCTTCGATCACCCAAGGAGCTGAGTCCTTAAATAAGACAACACCCGTGTGGCTGTAGTGAAGTCCTTCTTCGTTTTCAATTAAGGAACACAAACTGCATTGCGCCGATTGGACGAGGATATCGCCCGATTTCAAATCACTGGCTTTGAGTAAACCCAGCGCCGGGGCTGGGGTCCAAAAGAATACGCCGATCCAACACAGGGAAATGGCGAGTTTGAATTTTTTGGCCGTCAACATACGCC
>CAIMNF010000168.1 GCA_903842755.1 Oligoflexia bacterium | reverse complement strand
AACGCCCTAAAAAAGCACCGTGAAGTTTAAAAAACACATCCGACCTAAGGGGAATTAATTCAATCCCAAAATTTAATTGGGAATCGGACAGGTCAACTGTGGCAATCGCCAAGTGCCTAAGCGCAAGCTCAATATTTCCAGGAAAGTAAGGATTTAAGATTATTCCCGCCGCAGTACTTAACACAATTCCTAATGCAAAGCGGGGTAAATTGATTTTGTCACGAGCACAAAACCAAAAAATTGCCGAAAGGGCAAGGGGCACGTAAAAGGCGTGGTAACTTAAAACAAAAATTACATAAAAAAGAAATAGAATAACCCAGTCTTTTTTGGTCACCAAATTTCGGAGCAGTACCTTTAAATAAACCGTAAAAATGCCCATAAAAATCAAAATAGCCAAAAGGTGTGGCCTTAACATTACGATCCGCTGAACAAAATAATTAGCTCCCATTACCCCCAAAAGAACCACCAAAACCGAGCTCAAAAAACCCATTCCGATCACAATGTAAGCGGCCCCAATGAGTAAGCAAAGGATACTTACCCCAAGGACAGGAACGACGGCTTCGACTCCAGCCTCTCCATTAATTCGATAAAAAAACCCGGTTAACTGGTGAAAAAGAAACTCTTTTTCGCGAAAAATTTTGCCCCACCCTAAATCTTCTACCTGGGGGAGAACTTTGGGAATCATATCCTTCTCTGCAATGATTTGGGAGAGCCTTAAATGATAATAATGATCGGGGTCATCTAATCGCTCAAAATTATAGTTCTTAAATATTAGGAAAAACGCGCCAATCGCCAGGAAACAAGCAGTTACAAACCCCACCCTTTTTTTGAACATATCGAATTACTATCATGCTAAATTTAAATTGACCACTGAACTGCCGCTTCAAAAACTCTTACCCCTTGGCCCTGAAACGACGTCGAAGTCTCTAGCCCGTAGGATTTTAGGAAAACTTTATATTGGTCTGATCCGCGGACGGCTATTTCACCCCCAATATATCCTCCAAAATATCCTGCCAAAAATTCGGTACCACCGAGAAGTTCGGTAGAATAACTAATCCCGCCTCCAACTAAGGTCAAAAAGTCTGGCGTTAAACTTAATTGATACACGTAATCCCAAACTGGGCTTGACCGCTCATACCCGGGCACAGGCTGCGAGCCACCGATGAAGCGCAGGCCGAATGGCAAAAAGTCGATCCGGTGTTCAATACGCCACCGCTGATTAAATGAAATCGTACCACTGTTGGAAAAAAACACCGTATGGCGTGTGTATACGCTTAAGTTTGCCAGAAGATTATCCGTATATTTCCATGTAGTCTGGAACTGAACTCCGCCTCCCAGAACTTTTAAGTCATCCGCAACGACAACTGAATGATCGATTAAATCCGTACTGTACCCATTTGCATATTTCGCAAAATAATTTCCGGCAAAAAAATTGAACCACTGGTAGCCAAAAACAACCTCTAATCCGGCCCCGGCCCACGCATTTAAAAACGGCAAAACGGGATTCGTTGCCACGGCGTAGCCTAAGCCTTCTGCTCGAAACTCTTTAAAACTAAACTGAGCAACGTCGATCTTTACCGGTGAATAAACAAATCCAAAATAGGCCTGACTGGGTTGCCCCAGCAACTGATTAAGTAATTGGTTTGCTCCGTCCGAAGTCGAAACGCCTTGTTGAATTTGGCTATAAACAGACCACACTTCTTGGCTTTGCTGATAGTCGATGAAATAATCTGCTCTTGCAGGGAAAGCATTTAAGCTAAACCCTAAAAAAAAGAGCAGAAAATGAGCAATTGACAATGTGCAGCATTCTTGATAGTCCACTGCTCGCTTTCGATTCATCATTTGATTATACACAAGGGAGAGCTGGTGCGAAACTTCACATTGGTCGCAAGCTTTTGGATTCTTAGTTTTGCTTCCTGCGGTACTTCCGAGCAGCGATCCTTTGACCAAGCTCAGTCGCTTCTTGATCAACGCAAATACAACGCAGCCATTTCGCTTCTTGAAAAAACTGCGGCGCGGTATCCAACCCTTAAAACGAAAACCGAATTGGCCTATGCGTATTTAGGAGGGGCAGGAGTTGAACTGGTAAAACTGGCACAGCATATTTCATTTTTAAAGTCATTCAAATCTATAAAAATACAGCCCAATCAATTCGAAAAAAAATGCATGGGAACCGGGGCTAACCCTTCTGCATCTACCGTTTGCTTACCCTTGCTTAAAATCGAATCCTTTCCGCAACCGAACAACGAGCTTTTACAGAAGTCCATCGCTCTTTTTGAAAGTTTGTACCCAAATGCAAAAAGAACTCCAGATGAAATCAATTTACTCCTGGCCGTCATTTATGGGGGGATTGCCCTTTACTACTACGATGCGTTGGTCCAGCCTCCGGAGGCGCTCACCCCCTCCAACCTAGGTCAGAATCGCGCCATTAAAATTGCGCTCACTTCTTATGAAGTCGAAAACCTAAAGCAAACCATTAATTCCCTTCTTAAAAGCTTTAAGCGACTTAATTTTTCCTATCAAAAAATTCGTGCCCTCCTGGCCAATCTCCACCAAAAACCGGTTTTAAATTTAGACCACCACACTTTTTATGTTACCGATGAATTTACACCAGAAGATTTTGAGAATTTTATGCTCTCCACCTCCAAAGCCGAAGTCAGTAAAGTGAATTTAAGCGCCCAAAGCGAACTTCAAACCTATGGTGACTTTTTTTCCGTACTTGAAAACCAACTGGAACGGCTACAGGTCCAGCTTCTTGGTCATGAATTGCTCGCCGAAAATTCAATGCCCCATTCGTTGATCAAATTAGGAATTTTATTCAAAGACACCTGGGAGAATTCAGATACAGGCCCGCTCTTTAACGCAATGGATGAACTCAATGCATCCCTCAGGGCTGCAAAACAAATTAGTCCTTTTGCAAACTAATAAGCTTATCTGCTTCGTCCTGATTTCCTTTAGAATAAATGAGGGCCTCCCGCCGGTAAAAATCGCGAACGTCTTGAATAATCTTTTCGAGATCGATTGGTCCCATCAAAAAATTTGCGCGTAAAATTAATTCGCGTGGGATTCCCGAAAGCTTGCGTACTGCCGTTAACATTTCCGGCGGCAAAGTGATTGTCTGAATCTTTTTTCCGATTTCAAGAGTAACAACTCTTTCCATCACATTCTCTAGTTCCCGAACGTTCCCCGGCCACCGATGACTCAAGATCACTTCTAGTGCTTCTGGCGTAAATCCCTCAATGTTGCGCCTTTGCTTTTCATTAAACTTTCTTAAGAAAATAAGTGCTAGTTCCTCAATGTCGCCCGCACGCTCTCGTAAAGGCGGAGTTTCTAACATGATGACGTTTAGTCTATAATAAAGGTCTTCCCTAAACGTACCCTTCTTCACCGCTTCCTCGAGGTTTTTATTTGTGGCAGCGACAATTCGTGCATCAATTTTTATCGTTTCGTTTCCACCTACTCGCCGAATTGCCCGGTCTTGTAGAGCGCGCAATAGTTTTACCTGCATCAGGAGGGGAAGCTCCCCAATTTCATCTAAAAAAAGGGTTCCGTTCGTTGCCACTTCAAACAGCCCTTGCTTGTCCGCAATGGCGCCCGTAAAACTGCCCTTTTTATGGCCAAACAGTTCGCTCTCAATTAAATTTTCTGGAATTGCACCGCAATTCACCGCTACAAATATCTCGTCCTTCACGGAACTGAGATCGTGAATGGCCCGAGCAACCAATTCTTTTCCTGTGCCGCTTT
>CAIMNF010000167.1 GCA_903842755.1 Oligoflexia bacterium | reverse complement strand
GCAGCGCCCTTTAAGAAGTAAGGCGCGTAAAAATGATAAATGGGCAAATTACTATCGCTGTTTTGGCTCCAGTAGGAAATAAATTCATATTTCATTTGGTTTTGATTTGAGGGGGGTGGCGGTAAGATATTGTATAATCCAACTTCCTGGAGTGATGGTGCACCTGCCAACTCCAGACCCTTTAGTACAGTATCTGTGGTAATTGTAAGTGCGGTCGGGGTAATGTGTTGTTGAATGTCAAATAGGTAGGGCGTTGAAAGGAACGACGTATTTGTTTCGGAATTGATCGTAACATTTGGAAGTCTGCACTCCCCACTTTGGCAAAGTTGAGATATTTGGGGATCTCCAACCAATCGTGAGTCTCCGGGGCCTTGGATGGTTGAAAAATCGGTAGGTCCGATATTACTTGGGCCAATGCGACTTCCAAAAGGCTCTGCTCCAGATACTGCTTCAAGATCAATGTTTAAAGGACTTGGTAAAAACATGCGGGCTTTAGCCTTAAGTTTTACTGCGTATAATACACTGCCGCCTTCTTTGACTGCGCCGACAGGTAGGCCCGCAACTGGAATCAAGCCTAGTAACAAATTGCATGTAGTACTACTGTTTACGCTGTTTGCTTGATTGGGTTGAATTACGGACTGATAATAAACATTAAAGTCTGCATCGATTCTTTTGATAGAGAGGGGGCTTGGGTTTAGCATTTCTGTCATCGCCACTCCATTAGGAAATGTATTTGGACTTAAGTTCGTGAGCGCAGATTGGTATGCCATGATGGTTCTTTCATATTGTTCTGCATTCTGACTTTTCTCGAGAGAAATAGAGGTCTCTTGATCTACGTCTGTTTGTGATGGCACATTTAACAGTTTCTGTAAGGTCTCTATTCTTAGCCAAGTAATTAGGTTTCTAGGTAAAATGCCCAGATTATTACTTACCGCGTGCATTTCATCCAAGATAAAACTCTTTTGATTCTGATTTCCATTGAGCGCGGTGTCTTTGGCGGCAATCATGTTAAAGTATTCGTCCAGTGTGCTTCTTTTTAAATTTGCCCGATAAAGCCAAGTCATCGCCATTAAGTAGTTCAGTTTTCCTCTAGCGCCGCAATGAGTGTTTTGGACATTTGAAAAAGCCTCCATTGTTTGAAGCATTGCGCTCGCCGAAGGCGAAAAACTAGCCATGCCGCCAAATGCGACTTGGAGTTGGTGAGAGGTGTCAGGAATGTTAGCGGAGCTACAGGTGTCATCTGGGGTATTTGCTTTCGAGGTAAATGGGATGCAAATAAATGGGACGAGCATGGCACTTTTTTGTTTAACGTTTCCGTCTTTAAAATCACCGATTGGAAATGGGTAAACGCTCTGGTTTCCAGCTCCTACAACGTCAGTCAACTTGCTTGGATCAAAACCAAACCGAGTGAAATTTCCTAAATAGATGTAGCGGAACATAAACTTCTTATACTGCCGCCTCAAATCATAATTCAACAACGAGATCGCATTCAGCTGCCGCGCTTGCACCGCTGCACCCGCATAAGCTGCTGCATCTGCCGCATTCTGCAGACTAATTTTAGCGGTAATTAAAACGCCGGTGTTGATGACAAAACCAAAGAAAAGCACAAAACACAAAATCATCATGGCTACCAGGATCACCGCCTGGCCGCGTTCGTTTCGGTAGCGCATCATTAGGCTTAAAAGGTGAACGCGCGCATTGTAGTTCTTTGGATGCCGACCACGCTTTTTAGAAAAGTTCATTTTTCTGCCCCGGACTCATCGTGAGTGTCTTACGAATAGATTAACGTGGCTCATGGTTTAAATCAACGAAGGTAAGCGTGGCTCAAGCGTGCGGTTCAGTGGTTCTCGTTTTAGTAGCGAAGCGCATGTATAATCTTTCGCCTGATCTTTTTCAATCACTCCAAAAACCGTCAATAAACTAACTCATCCATCGGAAGTTGTAGCTTCGGAAATCCAATTCGGCGGCCGCTTTTCTCAAGGCGCAACTAAAAAAATTTACTCTTAAATTCAATTCGACTCACTGGCCCCAATCAGGTAAAACGAAAGGATATGAAGACGCAAAAAAGGTTCGCACCGTTCCTGGGGTTAGGTCTTGTTTTAATTGGGCTATCGGTAGCCCGTTCCTTTGCTGATCCTTTAAAAATTGGCTTGGTTTTAGATCATTCCGGGAAGGACGATAAATCCTTTAATCAATCCGCCTACCAAGGTGGAACACGTGCGCAAAAAGAGCTTGGAATTAGCTTAAAAACAGTGGAAGCCCCCGATAATAATGCGTTCGAGTCGCTCCAGCGATCCTTCGCGGAAAAAAAATACGATTTAATTGTGGCTATCGGTTTTGCGCAAAAAGAGGCGGTCGAAAAAAACGCAGTCCGTTTTCCGAATCAAAAGTTTCTATTGATTGATGAAGAGGTCAAAGCCCCCAACGTAAAATCAATTATGTTCGAGGAACACGAGGGCAGTTATTTAGTGGGAGCCATTGCAGGGCTACTTTCCAAGACCGGAAAAGTGGGCTTCGTAGGAGGGATGGATATTCCGCTCATCAAGCGCTTTGAAATGGGGTTTGAGGCGGGAGTCAAGAAGGTGAATCCAAAAGCCACCGTTACGACCAATTTTCTAGGCGTAACGGGCGAAGCGTGGAATAACCCGCCCAAGGCAAAAGAGCTCGCCTTTGATCAGTTTAATCACGGATCGGACGTGATTTTTCATGCGGCTGGGAACTCCGGAATGGGGATTTTTGATGCCGCAGCAGAGAAACACTTTTTGGCCATTGGGGTGGATTCGAATCAAGACTGGATTAAGCCCGGTGTGGTGTTGACCAGCATGGTTAAGCACGTGGACGATGCGGTTTACGATTCCATTAAACAATTTAAAGAAGGAAATTTTACACCAGGGTTAGTGCGTTATGGAGTAAAAAACCGTGGGG
>CAIMNF010000166.1 GCA_903842755.1 Oligoflexia bacterium | reverse complement strand
TTTTTTATTTTTAGGAATAATTTGCCGGTTTTATTTTCTTGCGGAGTCGCGACCAAGCGCCTCACCCGCGCGCACAATTGAATGCAAAAGTCCAAGACTTTCATCAAACGTCCCACTTTCGTGTGTTTTTTGGCGCAAGAAGCTAATAATGCGATCATACACCGCAATCGCTTGGTCTATTTTTGGATTGGATCCTTTGGCGTAGGCTCCAATATTAATGATGTCTTCTGCTTGCTTATAGGTCGCAAGCCACTCTTTCACTTGACCTGCCCAGGCCTGATGATCTTCTCCGACAATTGCAGGCATGACCCGGGATGCACTCGCCAGGACATCGATGGCAGGAAAATGATTTTGTTGGGCAAGTTTTCGCGATAAAACAATATGCCCATCTAAAATGGAACGCGCAGCATCCGCAATCGGTTCATCCATATCGTCTCCGTCTACCAAGACGGTATATAGCCCCGTAATGCTTTTTCCGTTTTCCCCAGTACCCGCCCGCTCAAGGAGCTTCGGCAACGCAGCAAATACGCTCGGTGTGTACCCTTTTGATGCGGGCGGCTCACCTAGCGAAAGCCCGATTTCCCGTTGCGCCATACAAAAACGGGTGACGGAATCCATCATGAGCAAAACGTCGTGATTTTGATCTCTAAAATACTCAGCAACGGTAGCCGCAATAAACGATGCACGCGTTCTCAGCAAAGCGGAGCTATCTGAAGTCGCGACAATCACTACCGACCGCTTCAGCCCCTCTTCGCCTAAATCCCGCTCGATAAATTCCCGAACCTCGCGTCCACGTTCCCCGATCAGTGCAATCACGTTAATATCGGCAGCTGTGTTTCTTGCCATCATTCCTAATAATACCGACTTACCCACACCCGAACCAGCCATGATCCCTAAGCGCTGACCTTTTCCACAAGTAAGGAGCCCATTCATCGCCCGAACTCCTAAATCAAGCGGTTTTTCAATCATCGTTCGAGCGAGAGGGTCAACCGGCTTCCGGTAAAGTGGCCGAGGCTCGCTCGGGATGTCTGGGTGATACAGTGGCCCTTTACCGTCTATTGGCTCACCGCGCCCATTAATCACTCGCCCTAATAAACTATAGGATACCATAAAGGCCGACGACTTCGCCTTTAACCTGACTGTACTATCACTATTGATTCCCGCGCCTTCATCATAGGGCATTAAATAAATTCGACGATCCTTAAACCCAACGACTTCGGCCTCTATTTTCACTTCGTCGAATTCGTTAGAGATGATTTCACAAATGCTCCCGATGCTGGCTCCTGGCAAATACGCCTCATAAAGGAGTCCCAAGGTTTTAGTCACTTTCCCTGCTTCGTCGTACATCACCGCTTGAAGAATTTTATCTTCGTACTTTTCCGGTTTAACGGTCCAACTCATTTGAGCGACTCTTCTACGGCGTGGAGTTGAGTCTCCAAACTTGCGTTCACCTTGATTAAATTGGTCTCGACCTTTACCCCACCCAACTGGAGTTCATCCGAAATTTCAATGTGGATATTCTTTAGGTCTGCATATTGTGCTTTTAGAAACTCTTTTGTCTCTTCGATGTTGTCTTGATCTGCCCGACTAATTTTAATCTTGATGTGGTCCCGAACGCCGATTCTCTCAATCAATGTCATACATAAACGCTTGACGTATTCGCGATCGGTTTTTAATTCTCTCAGCACTAAGTGCTTCGAAATGTAATAAAGAAACTGGATTAACACTCTTTCATTTGCTTTATAAACTTCTTCTTTCATTCGGTCAAAGTGCTCAGTTAAATTCTTGAATTGAGTCCAAATGGGATCAAACTTTTCGATCATTTTCCGTTCGGACTCGATCTTCCCCTCGGCCATTCCTCTTGCGTAGCCTTCCCTTCTCGCTTCTTCCTGTATTGCCGAGACTCTTGCTTCGACTTCTTGAGAAATCAATGACTCTAAATGCGCTTTTTCTTGCTGGTCAATGCCAAGGTATTTTTTCGAATCCGGGTGAAGAGCGAAATGGATGTTGTGATTTTCATCTGTAGATGCTAACCCACCGTAAATTTCTTTTCGTTGGGAATAATCTACTTGTTCGCCCGTTTTAAAGGTTTTGGGAACAAATGGACGAATTGCGGTACGCCCCATATCGGGCGGATCCTCAAGGGTTCGTGGAACAAATGGCTTTATTTGAGATCTAAAATCCTCGCTCATTCAACCCCCTTACACCATGGCATCGTCGATTCCGCCGCGACTAATGATTACTTTTCCTTCTGCCTCAAGCCGTTTCGCTACATTCACAATTTCTTGTTGCGCGCTTTCGACGTCAGACAACCGCACCGGAGGCAACGCTGCCAGGTCTTCGCGCAATAAATCAGCTGCCCGTTTTGAAATATTTCTAAAGACTTTGTCTTTAATTTCATCCGGCGCCGTTTTCATTGCTACCGTTAATTTGTCGTTCGGTACTTCTTTTAAGAGGGCTTGCATACCGCGATCATCAATGAAAATAATATCTTCGAACACGAACATTAAGCGGCGAATTTCTTCGGCCAATTGTGGATCGCGCTCTTCGACCCTTGCCATAATGCCTTGCTCGGTGTTCTTGTCCATCACGTTTAACATTTCTGCAATCGGAGGTACGCCACCCAGTTGTTGAGTATCGATCGACCCCAGGGTCGCCAACTCTTGTTTGAGAATTTCGTCCACTTGCGAAAGGAGTGTTGGCGAAATGAAATCCAAGTTGGCAATCCGTAAAACCACTTCGGTTTGCACCGGCTCCGGCAGCTTTTTTAGAACTTCGCACTTCTTGTCTGGACTTAAGTGCGCCAAAACGACCGCAGTCGTCTGCGGATGCTCGTTTAACAGGAAGTTTGCCAGTGTACGAGGATCCACCAACTCCAACGCTTCCAAGGTACGACTGCCTTCCAATACGGCAAGCTGACCCAACACCGTTTTCGCCCGTTCTTCGCCCAAGGTTTCCAAAATAAAGTCTTTTCCGGTGGCATGACCAAAAATCAGCGTTTCTTCTTCGGAAATCTCTGCATAAAAGTCATCGAGCACACGCTTCACAATCGGAATCGGTACCTTCGTGATCTGCCCCATCACGGTCACCAGTCGCTTTACATCATTATCCCGGAGGTGTTTAAAAATCTCACCCGTGACGCGATTTCCAAGCGCATTTAAAAGAATTGCAGATTTTTCCATCCCTGAAAGTTCTTCATAGCTGCTAATGGTAAATGACATGTACCTTCTCCCATCGTTTATTCATTCAATTGAACCCTAAAATTAGGCAGTTTTGTCGTTCTTTTCTCGCTCAGCCGCCGCACCATTGCTTCGGCCTTGCAGAAGCCATTCCTTCATAATCAACGCACCTTTTTGCGGATTATTGTCAATGAGCCCTACAATTTTCTCGCGAATCATATCCCCTTCGACCTTCTCTGGGTCCAACCGATCTGGGATATCTGGTACCACTTCTTCTAGCTGAGCGACCTGACTACTTTTCTGAATTTTCTCTAATTCCTCAATGGTCTGCGGCAGGAATGTATCCACACTGTCCGTCGTATTTTCCGTAACCCAACGAATATAGGGCCGAACCACGAAAAAGAAGAACAGCACAATAATAATCCCGATAATCCCGTAAGTAACCAAAGTCTGAACATAGCCGCGCATTGCGGTCGCATCCAGAATTTTTTGAGCTTCCTCGAAATCCTCGGTCGCAAACTCCATCGTCTTCAATTCAAGGGTGTCGCCCCGTTTCTTATCGAGCGCAAGTGAACCCGTAATGAGAGCCTCAAACTCGGCCATTTTATCTTTCGACCAAGCCTCGCTCTTCATCTCGGTTTTGCCGTCGGCATTGGTTGACTTTACTTGCCGATTGTCTAAAACCACCGCTACCGATAATTTCTTAACCGCTCCTACTTGATGCTGAGTGGTCTTAATGGTTTTTGGAATTTCATAGTTCGTAATTTCGTTCGTATGATTCGTATTACTTTTTGTTCCTTGGGCTTGAACAGGAGGAGTTTGCTCGCCCGGTGTATTGGAGATCGCACCCGGAGCAGGGGGAGCACCAGGACGCGAACCCTCCGCGGACTCGTTGTTCACTTGCTTATTCCGAATCGTAGCTCCGTCTTGATCTAACAAGGTTTGTTGTTCGGAAACGGTAGAAAAATCAAGGTCCGCAGTCACTGCAACTTTTACGTGCCCTGCACCCACCACTTTTCCGATCAAATCTTCGATCGTCTTTTCTTTCTCTTCTTCCAATTTCTTTTTATACTCTTGCTGTTCGCTGGTCATCGCCACAAGCGAGTCGTGAGTATTTTTAGACAGCGGCTTTCCAAAGGAATCCACGATCACCACTTGCGACAATTCTAACCCTTCGACCGCGCTTGAAATCAAGTGCCCAATGCCGTAAATTTGTTTTTCGTTTAAAGTGGTCCCCGGATCCAAATCTAAGACGACCGAAGCAGAGGGTTTTTTCTGGTCTTCGACAAACGCCGTTTTTTCGGGAATTGCTAAATGAATGCGGGATCGCTTCACGCCTTTGATCGAGTTGATCGAGCGCATGAGTTCTCCCTCTAACGCTCGTTTTTGATTCACTTTGTTCAAAAATGTGGTCGTTCCAAAGGCCTGCTTATCGAACAGCTCGTAGCCAACGCCAGAGCTTTGCGGCATCCCCTGCATCGCTAATTCAAGGCGCAGGTCGTGTAGGTATTCCGGCGGAACTGTAATACTTTTTCCTTGGGGGTCAACTTCAAAGGGAATATGTTTTTCCCTTAAAAGACGCATGATATTCGTGCTGTCTTCCGGATTCAATTGGCCGTAGGTTACCGGCTGATACGCTTGATGACTGGCCCAAATCAATAGACCAGAAATTGCGGCAATGATGCCGACACCGGTTCCAATTAAGGCAAGCTTCCGGGCCGGCGGCAGCCCGAGGATGAAGTCCTTAATTTGCTTAAATATTTTTGTCAAAAATTCCATTTTAGCTGATTCCTTTCAATTCCATCGCCTAAACTTGCATTCTCATGATTTCTTTATACGCTTCTAAAATTTTGTTCCGCACTTGCATCATTGTTTTCAATGAAAGGTCTGCTTTTTGAATGTCTAGCATTGTTTCGTGAATATTCTTATTCCGTCCGGCGATCAGGTCTTTAATTGAATGGTCGGCCTTGACTTGATCGGCATTGACGTCTTCCATTGTTTTTTGAAGCATATCAAAAAAACCAGGGCCCTTTGCCTCTGCGCTTCCACCCAATTGGGGTTGTCGCAACGAAAGCTGATCTTGTACTTCAGAAATTCTTCCTAAGTCAGGATCAATTGGCTTAAATGGTTGTATAGGGTTCATCTAGTTTTATCTCCCTAACTCAAGCGCTTTATTGGCCATTTGGGTTGCCGAGGCAATCGCGGTGGCGTTCGCTTCATAAGAACGTTGAGCACTGATCATATTCGCCATTTCTTGGACCGGATTTACGTTAGGCATCTCCACCATTCCGTTTTCATCGGCTTGCGGGTGACTTGGATTATAAACCATTCGCCCTGGGCGTTCGTCTTCTCGAATCGCGGTCACTTGTACACCTTGGACGCCTTCATCTAGTTTTGTATCCAGTATCTCACCAAAGCTCTCTCGATCCGCTGTGGCTTGAAATTCAGGATCTTTTCGCTTGTAGCCGACGGTTTCCGCATTTGCGATGTTGGACGAAACCGTGTTCTGCCGCTTCATTTGCGCATCAAGCCCACTCGCACTCACCCGCATTGATGAAAAGAAATCCATTATTTATTCCCTCCGCCTTCATTAATTCCATATTCTAACATTCCCAATTTTTTCCGAAGCGCCTCAATGGATGCATTATAGAGAATTTGATTCTCTTTCATTTTCACCATTTCTTGCCCGCGATCGACCGTGTTGCCATCGAGCGACTCCACGCCATTCGGATCATCGTAAATCTCTGCTTTCACTTCGGCAGGGCCAGGAGACCCAATATCCCCTGGCTCCCCTTCTAATCTCAAGTTTGTCTCGGGATTCAACGCGCTTCTCATCGCTTGCTCAAAATCAAGAGCTTTAGCTTTATACCCGGGAGTATCTGCATTTGCGATATTTCCGGCGATTACGTTTTGTTCTTGAAGCCTTAAGTTCAAGTTATTATTTAAGGCTCCAATTGTTGAATCAAACAAACCCTTCATAGGTGAATTCCTAATACGCGGTATTCCGCCAATTTGTTTCTCAAGGTTCGAATCGAAATCCCCAACGCTTTAGCCGTGTGCGTGCGGTTTCCGGAATGGTACTTGAGTGCATCAATGATCACGTTCCGCTCAATCTCATCTAAGGTTCGGCCTGGTCGCCACGCAACACCGGGCTGCCCTTTACCCAGCACCGTAGACGCGTCAGAGGGGTTTTGAATTTGCACATCTTTTGCCTTTATTTCGCCGCTGGTGTTAAAAAGAACTGCTCGCTCTAAAGTGCTTTCCAGCTCACGCACATTCCCCGGCCACCGATGACCATTGAGGTACTGAATGGCTTCTGCGCTGAGAGAGATCACACCGCGACCATGAACTCCACTCCATTTCTTTACAAAGGCTTGGGCCAGCACTTCAATGTCACCCAGGCGATCATGCAAAGAAGGGATTTTAATATTGACTACATTGAGTTTATAAAAAAGGTCTTCTCTAAACTCACCACTCTTGACCAACTGACTCAAGGAATACGTACTGGTGGTGATCAGGCGGACATCAATCGGCTGCGCCTGCAACTGTCCCGGACGTACATAGGTTCCTTCTTGCAGTACTTGGAAGAGCTTCATTTGTAAAGCGGAAGTGAGCTTCCCTACTTCCAGGATCAATAAGGTCCCACCATGCGCCTTTTCAAGGTGCTGATAGAATTCCGTTTCCAATAACCCACGGCTTATGGCGGAAGTGTTCAACCATTCCAGTGGTTTATGAACGCGTTGACTCTTCTGATGAATAAATTGTGCAAGCGTTCTTTTGCCGCTTCCTGCTTCGCCTTGAATCAAAACCGCAGCCTTGCTTTTCGCTACCGTTTCGGAAAGCTGAAGAAGCTCCTGCATATGGCGATCGGCCGTAAGAATATTCCCTTGTATACTCGGTGAAGAATAATTCAGTGGCTGTGGGTGTTCTTGGCTATTTCGGATTGGGTTGCTGACTATCATTTACGCCCTCCTTGGCGATTTGTTCTAGCATTTTATTTGCTAGGTTATTCCAAACATCGTCATCCTGACTTTGTTTAATTTTTTTCAAAGATATACTCGCGACCTGTTTTGAATCGGAGCCGCCGGCATGAAGGACGGCGCGGGCATAGGCGAAAAGGAAGCGATTTTCAGTCTTTTTATTTTCTTCTCCCTCACTATAATTTTCCACTGCTTCTGAATAAAGTGCAACGGCTTCTTTCCATTTTTGCACTCTTTCAAGCGCATCGCCTTCGCCAGCAAATAAAAATACCGATGAGGGCACCCACTTCAAGCGCCGATAATTGAGTTGCTCCTGAGCTTTTTTTGACGTTCCCGCCCCCGGTGCGCCCGCGTGTTCTTCCCCTTGTTTTTTAAGGAGTCGCGCGCTGTGAAAAAACTGGGCCGCCGCCGCATAATCGCCGTCCCCTTGCGCGACCTCTGCCGCCCATGCAAATACTTGGGCCCGTTGAATTTCGGTCAATTTCTTAAAGTCTGGGCTTGCTAAAATGCTTTTAATTAACGTATTTGCTTGGGTCCAATATTCATTTCCAGGACGATTTGCGCTTTCCGCGTTTTCTACCAAAAACAAGGCCTTAATCATATCGCGTTCAAACGCAAGCGGCGATTGATCACGAATGGAGGCCACTTTCGCCATAAACTGATCGGTTTTATCCCGGTCTGAAATTTT
>CAIMNF010000165.1 GCA_903842755.1 Oligoflexia bacterium | reverse complement strand
TTAAGACAGGTGTAGGGAAATACGGTTTCAAGTCGCATGCGATTGCCATGTTTTTGATAATATTTTTATGGCTTGGCGTCCGAGTTATGGCTTCCACAAATGATGTCCCGCCAAAAACTTTGAGTGTCGGGGTTGCCCTTCGTTTTGAAAACCATGTGAGCAATACGGTCGCTTCAACCATGGAAGGAATTGAAACGGCCAAAGCTCTATTCGAGGAAGATCATCCTCATGTTAAAATTAATCTCAAGACTTTTCCCTATCATGAATCGCTCGAATCTGTAGGAAAGTCCGCTGATTCAATCATTGACGCCCACATTCCTGCGGTCATCGGAGGCGAACTCAGTGAAGAGTCGTTACTCTTGGGAAAAAAACTCGATCCTCAAAAGATTATTTTAGTTTCGCCCACCAGTTCAAATCCAGAAGTTACTCGGAATCGAAATTATGTCTTTATGGCAAATTTATCTGACGCACTTACCGGAGAAAAAACGGCAAAATTCTTTGTAAAGCAATTTAACGCCCATACGGTCGGATTGATGCACGACATTTCGTCTCCCTACACTGATTATTTGAGTGTCCGATTTTTGGACGCTATAGACGAGATCAATCAGAATAGAAAACAATCACCTATTCAAGTGGTGCATGAAAAGTTCATTGAGCGGAGACCAGACTTTCATCAACAAATTGAATCTTTCATGGCGAAAAAAATTAAGTATATTGCCATGCTTACCAGAAGAGATGCTCTATTGAGATTTTCCACTGAGGCGGCATCCCTTGGGTATTATCCAATATTTATCGGTTGTGATGGCTGGGAAACTCTTCAGAGCGTTCAAAAGCATTTGGTGAAAGAATCACCGTATGGGGAAAAGTTTGTGGGTTATTCCCCATCCTATTGGAATGAAAAATACACCAGTAAATTGGCTAAACGCTTTCACAAGAAATTTATGTCTTCAAAAAAAGAGATCAATTCCTGGACCGTAATCGGTTTTGATGCTGCTTGGGTGCTATTTAATGCCATGAATACGTCGAAGGACCCAAGTAACGCCGATGGAATTCGGAAGGAGATGGAGTCGTTTCATAGTTCAAGTTTGTTGACGTCAGCCCAGTTTAAATTTGGCCCAGATCATGCACCAGTTAAGGATCTGCATTTTTTTAAAGTCGATGCTAAGGGCATTAATTGGGAGGCTACTGTCGAATGAAGGCGTCTAAAAACAATCAACATTCTCCCAAAACCCTTTTACGGACTTTTTATGTGGGGTCCACGATTGTTTTGTTCGCCTGTGCTCTGTTTTCTGGACTCTATGTAGCGATTAACTTCGTTCACTTGGAAAAGGAACGTGCCGATATTGCGTTGGAACAACTGACCCATGCAGTTGAGTACGAAATCAACGTAATCACAGAAGAAGCCTTTACGAAGTCCTTTGAGGCAATTGATTGGCAGGTTCGTGAGTTCGCCAAACAGGTTGGGAGTCAGCGATATACTTTGTTCTTGCTCGATCCGAATGGAGCTTGTTTTTTTCACCAGCCAAACCAAAATAGCAATGGTCCGTGCGCATTATCGGCGGCACAAAGTGAACGGATAAAAAAACTAACTCCAAGCGTAAATGCAAGTCATCCAGCCGTAGAGTTCGATGCCGAACAGAAGCAATATGTGGTATTAGTGAATCTTTCACTGGCCTCTAATTTTCTCGGTCAAATGTATATTGAGCTTCCTGATGGCTATGGATTTTATCGAGGCGGCACCGTTGCTTTTACCTTAAAAAGCATAGCCATACCGGTTTTTTGTTGCTTGTTTTTGTGGTTGGGCTGGCTGGCATTTTCTCGGCGTGCTTTACTTAGAAAACACCTTAACGTTGTTCTTGAAATGGAAAAGAAGCGGGCTCTGGGAGAGCAAGCGGCCAACGTTGTTCATAATATCCGCGCGCCTATTGAAGCCATCAAGACGGCTTTTTCTAATGGCCACCCCAAAACGCCCGAAGAAATTCAAATGGCTAAGGCAGCGGCACTTCGAATTGAGGACATTGCCAATGACTTGTTGAAAAAATATCGGGGAGAACCAGACGCTCGGCTTTCACCGACCCCGGTTGCTTACGTCGTGATGGATATTATCAGGGAAGT
>CAIMNF010000164.1 GCA_903842755.1 Oligoflexia bacterium | reverse complement strand
TGCCGTTGCCCCGCCAGGCAATGCAAATTACTAACTCAAAAAACATCCAGGCCAAGCCCGCGCGGCAAAGTGGACTTATTTTTTTAAAATAAATACAGCCAAAAACCATTGAAAACAGCCAAAAAGGTGCGGTGTAAACGATTCCCCAATCGCTGCCAAAAAACACGCGCGCGGCGTGGCTTAATTTTAAACGCCTCAGTACATCCGTTAAATGGGTCGAGTTATACCCCTTTAACGCAAGATAGGCGCCCAATCCTGCCATCAGCAACACCAAAACGCCCCTAATCCATTTCCCATCACTTTTACGATCACTTCGCGCCTGACCAACTAAAACACAGGGAAACAAGAGCGCAGGAAGATCATTCAACCGAAGCGCAACTAAAATGAATGACGTAACGGTCGCTTTCCAGGTTTCTTTTTTTTGAGAGAAATAAACCAACAACGAAACTAAAAAAATCTCGGGCGCGTGCACCATCGTGGTACGGTGAGTGCCATAATAAAGAACCGGTACGGCAAATAAAAATAAAAAAGAACCAAAAATCACGCCGCTAGCAGCCCAGTAAAAAAAGCTTAATAACGCCACCCAAATCGGTAAAGCGTCCATAAATAAATCCGAATTCCAACCGCTTTTGAACAAAGTCAATAACCCTGCAGGTAGCCACATTAAGGCTGCACCCGGCGGATGCGAACTATCGCTGCATGTTCCAGGACTCAACCCTAGAAGTTTTGCGGTCCAAGTCGCGTAGCAAAGATCATCAAAGACCGTGTACAAACGAAAGGCTACGATTGGACGGAAACACACTAAAAAAACTAAAGAAATAAAAGCAATCAGGGGGAGCTTAGCTTTCATCACGATCCCCGTCCATGGTCCTTTCTAAAACTTGTTCCAACAAGCGCCGGTTTACCGCGATTTGATCAAGCACCAGTCCAACCATAAATAAAATTGCGGCAAGCAAAACTAAAAAGCACTCGTAAACAAAGTATTCTACCCGATGGGGTGAAAGGTGGCTGGTCCAATAAACCCATCCTGCCCACAACACGACCGCAAAAGAGAGCGAACTCATTACCCTTAACGGGTTATAAAGCAAAACCAACCGAATAATTGCGCCGCACGACCGAAGCACATAAATAGACGGGTGCGAAAATAATCGCGAAGGGCGCTTGACGGGCTGGGTAGCGACGGGAATGGAAATAATTTTCTCGCCCGCTTGCGCGGCCTGAATAAGCGTCTCTAACGTATAGGTGTATTTCGTAAACACATTTAGCCGCGCGGCCGCTGGTCTGGAAAACGCCCTAAATCCCGTAGCCGCATCTGGGATTCTGACCCGGCAAATTTGGCTTAAAACCCAGCTGCCCATGCGTTGAAAAAACACCTTTATTTTCGAAAATTCTTTGATGGACTCAAAGTCCCTTGCACCGAGCACGATATCGGCGCGCCCCTCCAATATGGGCCGAATTAAACTAGAAATTTGCTGGGCCGGGTATTGATGATCTGCATCGAGGTTAACGATCACGTCCGCCCCTAGCGAAAGGGACTTTTTAATCCCTACCTTAAATGCGTTTGCAAGTCCCCGGTTTAGCTTAATCTTAACCACATGCTTTACGCCTGCGTCCCGCGCAATTTGATAAGTTTGATCATCGCTCCCGTCATCAATCACAATGACTTCAATCTGGCGAACTCCCTCAATGGTCTGCGGAATTGCCTTCAAAGTTTCCAGAAGGGTTTGTTCTTCATTTAGGCAGGGAATTTGGATGCAAAGTTTCATTTTGTTCCTTCCAGGACTATGGTAATTTTGATTGAGTGCAAATGCAACCCGAGGTTTGGCCCCCTTTATTCCGCTTTTCCACACTCTTCACGACCCTAAAACTCCGCTACGCGTTTTTCAAGGAGCTAGGGTATTCCGGCTCCCGCTTTGTGGTTTCGGTATTTTTAACTTTTTTTTCTAGTCTGTTGCAATACGGGATGATGAGCCTGTTTTTTTTGCTCATCCGGGCCATCATGACCAAACAGTTTCGCATGATTCCTAAGCGAAAAGTCATGATCCCCTTATTCGCGGCCCTTCCATCTTCGTTTGCGGAGGGTTACCATGCGGTCCTGGTTCTGGCAGCAATTTTAATTGCAATTAAGCTTGCCCTCTTTGTATTACGCTACCTATCTTTAGTATTAATCGAGTTCGATCAAGAGCAAATTGCTGAGAAAATTCAATGCCAGGTTTACGCAACCTTACTTGAAAAAGGGAGCCTTTCGGCCGACCAAACCAATCTATCGCAAAAAGTAAAACTGATTGAATCCAGTGCACAAGAGGTATCGACCTCTATTGGACATCTGCATACGTTATTTTCTCATTTAGCACGGGTTTTTATTATTTCACTTTGTTTGTTTGAAATTAGCCCTGTCTTTATGCTGATTTCCATGGTGTGCTTTAGTTTTATTTTTCTGTTATCCAAAAGCTCCCTTACCCAAATCAGAAACGGCATGAAAGCACTGAGGCGTAACCACGCAGAACTGAGCGAACGCATTTACAATAGCCTTTCGCACGCAAGCTTAGTCAAAGCTTATAATATGGAACAAGCGGAAGCCCAACGTTTTAACGCCAGCATTCATGAAGCCAGTGCCATCAAGCGACGTGCGTTCCATTTAGAGAACCGACTGCAGTTTTTAAATGAATTAAATATTTTATTATTGCTGACGATCCTTGCGGTCTTTGCACCGCAATTCTTCCCCCTTTCGGAACAATATTCCGTCTCCCACATCTTGATTTTTTTCATCGCGTTGCGCATGCTTGAACCTAGCTTTCAGCGCATTTACAAAACCATAGGTGCTTTAGATACGTTTTCGGCCAGCTTGGACCAAATCCGCGAGCTCTTCCGTTTTAGCGCTTCCGCGAAAGGACAAAAGATCTCTTCTGTGACCATCGAAGGCCAACCGATTCATTCATTTGAACAAGCTCTTGAACTTAAAAACCTTACGTTTAGTTACCCCAGCGATTCCGATGGAACAAAGCCCCTTTTTAATGGACTAAATTTAAGGCTTAAAAAAGGCCATTTTTTGGCTTTAACAGGCAATACCGGTACCGGCAAAACAACGTTGTCCCAAATTTTAATTCGACTCCTTCCCGTAGCGCCGGAAAGTTTTTTTATTGATCAACGACCGGTGGAGCAGCTGGATACGTCCTCCGTGCGATCGTTGATTAGCCTGGCTCCACAGACGCCGGTTTTATTTAACGACACTATTCGGAACAACCTGACCTATGGTCTTAACCGTCACTTCACCGAGGAACAACTGGATCAAGCCGCACAAAAAGCCCAAATTTTAAGCCTGATTCGTTCTTTAAAATATCAATACGACACTCCCCTTCAAAACTTTGGTGCCAAGTTTTCGGGTGGTGAGCGGCAACGCTTGTCGCTGGCGCGCTTATTTTTAAACCCGGCGCCAATTTATATCCTTGACGAAGCTACCAATGCGCTGGACCTCAACACGGAAACACTGATTGTAAAAGAGCTTGAACTGCTCAAACCGGAAAAAACAATTATTTTTATTTCCCATCGCTTAAACATTTTAAAAGCAGCGGATGAAGCTTATGAACTTGTAGAGGGAAAGCTGCTCCCCTTAAATTACATTAATCCAAATTAAAAATACGGACGATTGCACGATCCACCAGCACCTCGGCCCGCTTTGCCCACTTCAACACTAAGGCGCGAAATGGCTTACGAACTTGCACTAAATAATACTTCCGCAGTTTGTATTTGCCGCGCTTGCAAACCTGGACGAAAACCGGGTCATTCATGAACGACTCGTAGGTCAAGCCCACGTAAGGCAGCCAAGTATTTTCATAATTACGCATGAGCGGCTCGCCATTGATGCGCTGAGGAACTTCTAGTCCTGCTCCAGCTTGTACTCCTGCAATGATTGGCCCGGACTCAAAAGGAAGCGTGAGATTAGGTAACTTCTGAAAAAACTCAAAATCAATTACGCGCAATCCGTGGCGACGATTCCACAATAAATTCTCGGGGTGAAAATCTGTCAACGTGTAGCCACGACGATGCAATTCCTGCGCAAAATGGAATGCCTGACGAATCGCTTTTAAGGGCAGTGCCCCCTTTTGATGCTCAAAAAACGGAAGCGTAAGGGAAGTCGAATCTTGCCGAACAAGCGTTAATACTTCTGGAAATCCTTGAAGGACTTGGTAGGCATGGATTTCGCGCTCTAAAAACCGTTGGGACACGGTACAGAATGTTTTCTTAATGTGAATGGCGTTCGTTTTTGGATCCTGAATTTTCTCAATTTT
>CAIMNF010000163.1 GCA_903842755.1 Oligoflexia bacterium | reverse complement strand
TGGCAAGTAGCTGCGCGGCAACACCATCGCTGTAGAGTGCCGCCGCCGAATCCGCCGGCACTGTCGACTCCGGCGCCGACGCGACAGGAAACACCGTCGCTACAATCGGCTGATATTGAGCTAATATCAGGGTGAATTCCTCTAACACATTTGTTGGGGGTGGTGGCGGAGGGTTCGTAATTTTTTGCTTTTTCTTCTTGGGCTGTTGATCTTCCCCATCATCTTCAGATGACTGTGCGTCAATTTCAGCAGTAAGCTGCTCATTGGGACCTTGCTGCGCTTGCTTTACAGCAGGATCTATGGCAAGCGCAGTAGGTTCCACAGCAGTACCTACCATTGTATTTGTATTAAATTAAGGTGACGAGACTAATCATTTTAAGTAATATTTACCTCGATTAACGCCAGCTTCGCCGGCAACATCAGAAATGGAGCTGACTGTAACAGAAGGCTGCGCGACTAATATCGCATCTGATACGACAGAGCTGGCAGCATCGGAAAGCTTGGTACCTACATTGCATTTGTATTAAATTAAGGTGACGAGACAAATCAATTGAAGTAATATTTACCTCGATCAAAGCATTCATAACATCTAGATGCACACGATGAACACACAAAACGAGGTTCGTTGGGCAAGCCAGGACAAGTGCGCCTATATTATATCTCCGTGAAATACTACGATAACAATTAAAATGGTACAAGGTAACGCAACCTTACCTCTCATAGCACTGCGACAAGATTCCTTTTGATTTCCCACTGCATCTATTTGAGCGGATATTAAAGCACTCCGTCGGCTTCGCAATTTTGGGTCGGAATGACATTACCGAATAATAACAGATTTCAAATCACAGCACGTAATTTCACGCTAATCAATCACAGAATCCGATCACGATCAGAACTGAGAAAGACACGCGGCTAAATTGATCTCCCGGGTAGAAACCAGGCTATCGCTATCTAGACGCGTGCGCACACCACAGCTGCGATTAAAGAATCCATTTGAATCCGACAATTAATCCTTTAATAGGAGCCACTTAAAAGCCGAATCGCTTAAATAAATATTTCATTCAATGGCTGTCAGACAGAGTGTCACACAGTCTGAGTCTGGTTCAAAATCAGACTGGCCGCTCAGTCTGTTTTGGGTGGATCCCTGGGAATGAATCGAACTTCTTGAAATTCCAGGGATTCAAGTAATAATTTTCTATACCGGCGGGATAAAAACTCGGTTTTCTCCACACAGCTAACTGCCTGAAATCGAGGTTTTCTGGAGCCAGCGTGATAAAATGGACCCTTTTTATCCCTAGGGATAAAAAGGGTCTTTTTTATCACGCTTCGAGTTATTATATCCCGCCTTTCATGTTTCAGGCCAAGGTGCCAGACTATCATTACTGCCAGACTATCCTCACTATCTACCTCAGCCATCTTAGTCCATCTGCGTTTTAAAATTATTTCTTGATAAACTTCTTTACATCTAATCTTCTTACCTTTGATTCCATCCAGTGTCGATCAGCCCCCCCAAGATATAACCGCTGCCGCGAAAAAGGATGTGCGGATTATCCATGAGGTCCTACGACGTCGGTACCTCTCCGGGCAGCACGACGGCTGTGAAGGTAAAGCCGAAAGGCACTTGAGAGGACATCAACGACTGCAGGTGGGGGGGGGGGTTGAAGAGTCTTTATCTCATTTTTATATTTTCTAAATCACATTTTCATATTCTTGTATAGCTAAGCAATCTTGCAAATTAACAAAGCTCTCACTAATTAGTTTACAATGCCCAATTCCTTGACAAATATAATAAATAGTTTACATGGACAAATAGACAGAGCGTCGATGATGTGATTTTTTGTTTGCATCTCTTTTCATATTTTTATATTCTATTACTATGGCAGAAGAATTTAGCATTGTAAAGTTTTCTTTAATTAATTTACAACTCATTGACAAAAATGTTTGACAGTACGTCGGACAAAACTTTACCTGAGTCTAATATCAAAAAAATTTCACAAAGCGAATGTGATACAAACTCACAAGAAATCGTATGACTCTCACTAATGATCAAGTCTCCAAAGATCAAGTCAGTCTAATGGATACCGACGAGATGGTCATGGTCTTCCTCGCCGTCACCGCCTCCGCCGTCGTCGCCACCGCCGCCGCCGTCGTCGCCACCTTCGCCGCCTTGATCGCCATTACTGCACGGTTGTCAGGCATTTCGGAGCCATCATGACCATCGGCAATCGTAAAACGAAAACCTCGTTTTTATCCCGCCGGTATAGAAAGTAATGTTAGCCCCTCGGGAGAATGGACATTTTGGCCCTTGTTTGCGAAAATAGCCCGAGGGATTTTCCAGACACGAGGGCCCTAGCCCTTGGGATAAAATAACTATTCTATACCGGCGGGATAAAAACGAGGTTTTCGTTTTACGATTGCCGATGGTCATGATGGCTCCGAAATGGCTGACAACAG
>CAIMNF010000162.1 GCA_903842755.1 Oligoflexia bacterium | reverse complement strand
ATGCTTATGCAGGGAGCCACTTTGTGGCCTCTGAATACCACGCACAACTCCAAAATGACGCCGAACGTGTTTCTTTATTAAATCAGCCCATCACAAAGCTTGCACCTCAACGCTACCGCGTTTACTTAGCCCCTGACGCCTTCATGAGCTTAATTCAAATGTTTAACTATGGATGCATGAGTGAGGCCAGCATCCAAAGAAAGGAAAGTTTTTTACGGCACATCCGGAGCGGAGAGATGAAATTTTCGCCCCTCTTTTCACTGTCGGATGACTTAAGTCACGGGTTAGTCCCTCGGTTTTCATCAGAAGGACAAGTCGCACCGAAAAAGCTAAGCTTGATTGACCACGGACAATTCATCCAAGCCGAAGTTAGCCAACGTACAGAGTTAGAATTCAACGTTCCTCAAAACGGAGCAAGCCAATCTGAAGAGATCCGCTCCATCCACGTAGCCCCAGGCAATCTTCAAGAACAAGAAATTCTTTCCCAATTGGATCACGGAATTTGGATTTCGAATTTACATTACTTAAACTGGAGCGATCGCCAACAGGGACGGCTCACGGGAATGACCCGTCACGCTTGTTTTACGGTTAAAAACGGTAAATTAGGCTCTCCCATTGAAGACTTAAGATTCGATGATGCGTTGCCAGATCTTTTAGGGAAGCAATTGCTTGGCTTAACTTCAAAAACCCATTGGTTTCAAGAAACGGGAACTTACTATTACCGACAGCTTGGAGGTTCTCGGGGCCCTGGAGCATTAATTCAGGAAATGAATTTTGCGCTGTAGCTTAGAATCCAGGATTCATAATGCGTCGATAGTTTTCCTGAACGTCAATAGACTCTAACTCTTTCGTATATTTGGGAAGATTCTCAAACAAGTGTTTTTCGCCCACTCCAAACTCCCACGTCACTTGCCCAGACGGTAAATCAAAAGCCACGACGGTCTCGCTTGCAAGTCCGACCGCAATATTGTTCTTGATGCAAAGTTGCGAAAACATTCCCACCCATGAGTCCGCCTGAACCAAAACCGATTCTCGCTCACGAATGAGCCGGTCATTTTCTGCTACCAAGCGTTCCATATCGGACTCAAGAGTGTCTAATTTTTGATTGATTTCTTCGGCGTTAAGCATCTTTTAAAGAATAACTGAATTCAAAACGGTTAGCAAACCAGATACTGTTTACTTTTTAGATAGCTTCTTTGTAATAGTTTTTGACGGTACTCGTTTTAATTTTGACGATCCTTTTTTTAACTTTAATTCTTTTTTAGGGGCTTCTGCTTGGGCTTTCTTAAACGCGTAATATTCGGGCGGTGGAGGAATTACAGGGGCTAATCGGGGGTACACCTCCTGACCGTTCGCGACTTCCCCACTCCCTCCTGCAGGACGCCCTGCCCCTTGGATCACAATACTGGTACCGCCACCCGCGCCGGAACTGCCCCTATTTCCCCATTCCGAGGACCGCCAGCCGCCTCCCCCATTACTAGAACTCCCGCTACTGCTATATCCGCCCCCGGAGCTTCCAGAATAACTGCCCGAACCATAGCTCGTTCCATTCTCACTGCCCCTTGGAAAATTGATGTTACCCTTACCCGAACTCGACGGATTGATCGTACTAGACTCAGGAACGCCGCCCAGAGGAACCCGCACCTCCGAATGCGCTGCGAGTTCGTCCTCTTTTTTCGAACTCGTTTTAAAATCTTTGCCGGGCTCTGCTTTTAGGAGCATCAACAAGCCACCAATATTTGGTTTTCCTTGTACGTTTTCCAAAACATCAACCATGATTTTGTTCTTTTGGATTGCATTCATTAACGGGGAACAAGTCCTTTCTGAATTTAAAATTTGAGCAAGTAGCGAGCTGATTTGTTCCTGCACTTCCTGGTTTTCCGATTCACTTGTTCCCGTTCGATTGCAAAAACTCCGACTCTGCAAAACGATAATTTGGGAGGACAAAATTCCAAACTCATTCTTTGCCGCTACTTCAATGCGTTCAGGAGTCATGGGGGCAAGAACTTGATCCTCGAAAATCAAAACCAAGCCAACGGCCGAACCGCTCCGACTTTGGCCCGATTTCATGTCTTGGTTTATTTGATGAAAGACCGACTCTGGATCATCCCCTTGATTCAGTGATAGTGGTTGAGATGAGTTGCTTGCCTGGGCCTGAGAGATGTGCATTCCGACCAATAAAAGAAATGAAACTAATTTAAACATCCGCCGTGTACTCTAACATTTTCTTGATTTTAAATGAACAAAATTTATTAATTGACTTTTTTAGATCATCGTATTATCCTTCGTTCCATGAAACTTACTTTTTTAATCTGCGCCCTTCTCAGTCCACTTGTTGGATTCGCCGCAGATTCATCCGAAAAAAAAGAAGGGACAACCATTATTCGTCCGTTCGTATTGCCCCCAATTCATTTTACGATTCCTTCAGAGTCCTATATCCAAACGCGGGTCACCTACTACAACGCAGGTAAGGTTTATGCAGATCTAATGGGTGATGCCGACACCCCCGAGAATAGGCTCCAAAATCAACTTAAGTACAAAGCCTTTTGTTATCTAGAAACAAATTACTCTCACGCGTTCAAAGAAGGGGATAACTCAATTGATGCCACCCCAATTTCCCATAATATCACCGTCAAGACGGGATGGAGTTACATCAATCAGCACTCTTCCTTGGCGCCCATTTTAAACTTCGAGTTTGGGAATCCGCTGGAATTCGAAAATCAATCCCTCCCTTCCGCTCAATCACAGTTGGATGATGACACTCCTGTTGGCGCCATTCTTCCTTCCAAAATCAATGGAGCATTGGGGCAAGCAAGCCTTGTATTTATTCATTGCAAAAAAGAAACTCCTACTCCTGCTACGGAAAGTCATCACCTAGTGGAATGGATGATTCATAATCAACTATAAGCGCAATTTAGACGCCCAAGCGTCCGTTCAATGTTGGAACTAAGACCCAATCTAAAGGTAATTTTGGCAAGGGTGTATTTTTTGGATCCATTAAGAATTGTTTTGCAAAATCGTAGTAGATCTCCACAATGCGTTTCGCAAAGTACTGCCCAACTGCAGCCGAGGAACAATGCGGCTTCCCCGTGTAGCCTGGGAATGGATCTAGCCCCGTCCAACCTTTCACAAATGAAATGAGTCGCCATTCGCTCGCTAATCGCCGGTTCCCCCATTTCTCCACGATTTTTGCCATCATTAGCATCCACCTTGGCTCATGGCCTTTTGGACATGGGGGCAACTGTTTATAGATTTCGGACACTGAATCTGGGCTATAGTGAAGAACGAGTGAGGTCTCAAAGAAGCCCGCGTGAAAATCAAATCCTAATCCCTTTGCCATTTCCTTCCGATCTTTTTCGCTTTCGATCAGTTTTAAAGGAACCCCAAAGGTCTTGGAATTCATTTCTAGCATTTCATTTAAAACAAAATGAAATGGAGCAAAAGAAATTACGCCTTGAGCATTGAGAAAATCGACCCCTTTTTGAATGGCCGAATTGTGGAACGGATCGCCGTGAAAGGTCATCCAGATGACCGTTTTAGCGCCTAACTCAACCAAAGATAGGGCGACACCATGAACCAGACTTTTAATCTCTGCGTACGACGTATGAACGCTACCCAACCCTGGAGCAGGTCCCGCACCCAAGTGAAGTACGGGGTAAATCAATAATGGCCAATCTTTTCCTTCGGCCAAAAACCGGAGGTGCAAATCCTGTGTTGCTCCTAAACTTAAAAGATAATCGGTTTGAAGGGGTAAATGGGGACCATGATTTTCAACTGGGTTAACCAGTACATAGACCGGCGCACCAGTTTTTATCAACTCTAACGCATCTTTTCGGGCTAATGTTCCTAAATCATATTTTTTCATCGTATTGCGCACATGTTACCTTCTTGACATTCCATCTTCAAGAGAACAAACTCAGCTCAAAAGGAGTAGGATCATTATGGCAGCATGTATTTTGTTTATAGATGGCGAACACGCTAAATTTTTCAATTTAAACCCAGGGAAGATGGAAAGTTCAGTTCTTAAGAAACATGAACATCCACATCACACGTCTGGTGAACATAACTCCGAAGATGACAAGCATTTTTATCACGAGGTTGCAAAGCACCTCCAAGGGGTGAGCGAGCTTCTGATCGTGGGTCCTGGTTTGGCCAAAACCAAATTCAAATCTCATCTAGAGAGCCACCACCATCAAGATTTACTCAAAAAAGTAGTTGGCGTTGAAACGGTTGATCATCCT
>CAIMNF010000161.1 GCA_903842755.1 Oligoflexia bacterium | reverse complement strand
TCGCACTATAAGGTTAGTGTTAGGGTACTAGTAAGGGTTTTAGCTTATCGTCCTCTGTCCTCTTCTCCCCACTCTATTTTCCCTCGTCCTCAATCCTTCTACACCGACTGTTATTAACGGATATATTCTTTTATTCGTCACCTCTTCTTTTTTTTTGAAAATTTCGTTGATTTTTTATTATTATTTTTTTTAAAAATTTTAGAAAGCTCTAAGCCATGTGTAGAACATTATTTAATACTATTGTACATGTCTGCACTTATTGTTTCCCCGTGCCTTGATCTCATTCCTCAACCTAGATTTCGGTTGCTCTCCCCAAACGACTCCATTTTTGAGTCGCCATCTTGTTCGGAAATGGCAGGTCAGGATTAAGTGATATTCTCAGCAATGTCTTCCCAGTAATAACTTTATTTCTTTATTTTTAGAGTCACCATCACCCGATGAAAGTGATTCCTGTGCTTCTGCAATCCGATTGTGTGGTTATCATACTCCTATGATGCTTTACGATCCAGAAAAGGCTTGGGGGATCGTGGTCGTTGAAACTAGGCAACCGCACGCAGGGATAGAAGTTACAACGGACTTACCAGCCATTGCATCATCTCACATACGGGCCTTCCTTACTCAGACAAAAGAAACCCACATCCTGCGGGAGGAGTTAAAGCAAAAAACTTTAGCCGCTGAATTTGAATTTAGCATGTACTGGTTCTCTTATTCAACAGGTAAACAATGTTTTCTTATTTTCTACTGTCAGCATCCTCATTTACTCATCAACATAGCTGAACGCCACGGAGATTCCATCTTTGACCATGCGACGCGCATGTATATGAGTGAACGGCAATTTGAACGCGAAATGGGTTGGCAGATCGCGTTCTGTCCTCATGACTTCCCTCCCCACTCTGATTTCAGTTGGCGGCTTTACTGTTTTACGCTTGCTTGGTGGAAAGCCAAGGACGACAAGGTTTCAGCCCCAAAGCGAGTGCGATTGCAAATTGAAGATACTATACTCGATCGAATTCGCCTGGTCAAGCCAACGATCGACAACCTTAGTTTCTTACGGCCAAATACTAAGGGCTTTATCACGGTACTAGCATGTTCTCGTTTATTTTGAGCGAATTTATTTTTATTTACATATTATATTATTTTCGCAGGCCGCTTGTGATATTACGCATTACGTTGCGTTGCATGACGATGATACCAGTGCACCCGTCATCGCTAAAATCGTTACTTCACAGCTAACACAAATGATTGATCTCGAAATCTTTGGTCTAGAAAAGGAAGTATTACGCGATTCTCGGGAATCAATATCACAAAGTGTGCTGTTCCACTCCACTGCAGTCGAATCCTACCGTCGAAGTGTTAAAAGATTCGAAAGGCAGTCGGCTGACTTCGCTAGGCAAGAAACTGAGGCACGTGACAGTTTCATGGCCTGTAAAGTTCGCAAAGAAGCATTAATAGAACAACATGAACGCTTCAACGACAGATGGTGGAGACCCCAGTATGCAGAAGCAAGGAAGCGATTTGAGCAGACAAATATTAAAGCACAGATACGAGATGTCAACGAAACAGCACGACTCCAGAAAGCTGCCTTTCATCTTGCAAAATCAGAAAAACTAGCCTATGCGGATTTAGTTGAGAGTTCAAAGGAAAATATTAAACTCAGTGAGTACAGAAAAAATGAGAGTCAATCGCGATTAAAAGAACTAGACCGACGAGCAAAAGGTAACCTTAAAATTCATTCCCAAGTGAATCAAGTAACCGTTTAACTTTTTTCAAATAATTAGAAACCGTATCCCGTTTCCAGAATTGGATTCGCATAGGAGAGCGAACCACATGGCCGTGTAAAACCCTTTGGCCGCCAGATACAAGAGGTATTGTCGCTCATCCTCTCCCCTTTTCCCTTGCCTCGTTGGCGGCGGTCCTCTGTCCTTCCCTTCCCAGTCTATTCTCGCTCGTCCTTTGTCCTTCTCTCCTTACTCTAACTGTCGATCGTCCTCTGT
>CAIMNF010000160.1 GCA_903842755.1 Oligoflexia bacterium | reverse complement strand
TAAAAACGTATAGAAGTCCTCTTCTTGATTCAAATGTTGAGATTTACGAACAACCTGTCGCGGATTTGTTTTTTCCACTTGAAAAAACGTACGCTTTACCGACTCGGGACGCAATGTCGTACCGGGCTCGCATAAACCACACGTTTTTGTTTGAATGTAACATACGCCGGGATTTAGCGGATACGTATACGGCGGGTCTTCGAGCACAGAATAACCATTCGCTTTCTGTTTTATGGAAAAAAATTAGTGTAAAACAGAAAAACGGCCAGAAAATTTCTCCAATACCACTGAGGAATCGTCTTCGAGTTTTGATGGGAACACTAGCGCCCCGAGCTTTTTTTATGCCATCACGTGAATTACGTGACGGCATTATGATTCGCGTTCAAGATTTATATGAACGCTATGCGTTTGCCAATGTTGCGAGGAAAATTCGAGCGGCAAATTCAAATTTTATTGAGTTGCTTCGTTCACGCGTCTGGGAGACGCGTAGCACAGCGCTAGGCCAGCGGCCTCTCCTTCCAGGGCATAGATTAGAAATGCAGAAATATGAACAGTCGTTTTCTGAAAATTTTCTACGCATGTTTGTGAAGGACACGCAATTAAGGGCGCTGCGCAATAAAATCATGACCGAAGTTTTTCTTGAGGATTTTGTTGATGATTTTGTGCAATCTACCTCTGCGCGGCCTTTAGTTTTAAAACGCTTACGGAGTCATCCATATTTATCTCGTACGTCTTACGTTGATTATCTTAAACGACGGCAACGTCGACGCATTGCTCGCTTATTGCGCCGGTGTTACAGCGTTGATGCTTTTGTTACGACGTCATTTTTGTTTAGGCAGCATTCCCGCCGATTATTAAATAATCAAATTGGTGTATTGTACCGGCCGTTGTCAAAGTTTGCGGAAGCGGAAATGCAACAGCAAAAAGAGCTTCGTACTGCATTCATAAAGGGTTTAATTTCTGCGCGTTTTTATTTGGATAATTTTGACGCAATGATGTATAAACAATTTATTGTGCGTCGTGATCCATTAAAGAGCTTATTTGCCTCTGAGCGTTCGTTAATCGCGTTTGAGCACGCTAGAGAGGTTCGACCTTATTCAAATTCGTTAATGAGGCCCCAATTTACCCAAAAATCACAGGAATTTTTTTCACTTCTCGCTATGCTATTTCCTGCTGATTTAAATGTTTTAAATGTTTCTGAAAACCAAAATTTTTTGGCACAGGTAGAAAGTCTGCAGAAAATTTTAAAACCTTCTATTCAACGTCTTGTTCCAACAGTCGAGCTAGCTGATGATGGCCATCCGACTTTAAGTGATAATCTTGCCTTACAGCTTCCTCGTCAGTATCAACCGTTAATTGTACAACGTCATTCTTTTGCTGGTACCAATAGGCGACAAGTAAAAGATTTGTCGCCCCGAACACAAGCGTTTATGCGGGATATTATAAACTTTACCGGTATTTCGTATGATTTGGATCAAGCTGAGTCTAAATCAGATGATGGAAAAACGGATTCTCCGCCGCTTTCTCCATTGTCTTTCCCGCTTCAGAATACAGCGAATCCGGGCAATATTACTCCACCAGGAGCGAGCAGTGCCGGAATTCGCTACGTTAAATCAGAAGATTTTGATGAGTTAGATGATATTGCCGTTGATGAGTCATTTCTCCAAGCTCCTTCACAAGTTATTTTGGATGCGGAATTTACAGTTAAACCTGATTCAGCTCCAATAACACGGCCAGTGTTTCCTTTTAGTTCTACGGCTCCTTCGTCAACGCCGATCGAATTAGTTCCAGTAATTCCGTCGCAGCTGCCGGAACGTTTAAGTCCAACGCGGCCAGTTATTGAGAGTTCGGAAGCGCAAGCGCCGTATACTCCAAATGTGTTTCAACCTGTTTTAAGTGATCTGGATGTAAGTCCGCCACCACCGGTACCAAGTATTACTGCTCCGACTACACTAGCTACTTCTAATCCGACCCCTGTCTTTGCTCCTGTAACTCGGACTTGGCGTTCTACGACGACGGTTGCTCCGGTACGTGTGGCTCGTTCTCGTGCAACAACAAATTTTGAGATGTATGTTCGCGACCGTGACCTTCGTTTACAGGAGGCCGAGTCCGATTTTCCGATTAATCGCGGTCCAGCCCTTCCACCGCGGCAACCAAATTTGTTAACGGGCGGTAAGCCTTTACCAACTATCCGAATTCCAGCGCCAATTAATATCCAAAATCGGCTATCTTTTGATGAAGAGCGTGCGCTTCGTGCACGGGGTTTTACGATAAGAGGGGTTTTTGTTGTTCCGGTTACGTTGCCGTTGGTTGAGCCTTTAGTTTTAGATTCGTTGCCGAGAGGGGAAATTGCTGTCGAAAGCTATGTTCATCGTGCGTATTTTCCATATGAAGCTCCTGTTTTTACATATGGTTCCGGGCCACAAGAACTTATTTACACGCCGTCAGCGATAGCGTTAGACCCTTTTTCCGATGAATACGCTGCGGAATCTTATGCGATGTTGATGGCGATGGATAAGGAATATAAGGAAGAGGCTCGTTTAGAAAGGTTAGAGCAAGAACGCGCGTACGCGCAAAGCTTGCAGTCACAGGCGGT
>CAIMNF010000159.1 GCA_903842755.1 Oligoflexia bacterium | reverse complement strand
GACCTTACGCTACGGGGAAAATCCCCATCAAAAGGCTGTTCTCCAAGTGAGTGACACCAGTCCGATCGATTGGATGAATCCGCTCGGCACAAATGAACTTTCGTACAATAACGTTCTCGATGTAAGTTCGGCCTATTCTTTGGCAAAAGAGTTAAAACATTTTTTACCGGGTCATACTTCAGTAGTGATCGTGAAACATAATAATCCCTGTGGTGTTGCATCGGTTCCCAAAGAGACCGAGAACGCCCAGCTCAAAGCGATGGAGCTTGCGTGGGCGGGTGATCCCGTTTCGGCATTTGGCGGCGTGATTTTATTTACTGATCCGGTCACGGAGTCCGCGCAGAGTTTTTTTAAACAAAAGTTTGTCGACGTGATGGTGGCGCCACAACCATCGCCGGCTGAAAAAGATTATTTTTCGCTTATTTTCTCGACGAAGAAAAATCTAAAGGGCGCGTGGATCCGCCATTGGCAGACCACCGTTCCCGCAGCGGCAGCGGACGACTGGAAAGAAGTCACTATTCCTGGCGGCGTGATTCGACAAACTCTTGATCAAGGAATTGACGAGGAGCTTAACCCCCAGACGGACATCCCGTGGAGCCCGGAAAAGAAAAAGCTTTTGCAGTTTGGTAGCCTGGTGAATCGTTCGTTAAAAAGTAATGCCATTGCGTTGGTCTATATGCCAGGTCCCAACACGTTTCAATTGGTGGGTGCGGGCCAAGGACAACCCAATCGTGTGGACGCGTTGGCGAAGCTTGCGGTACCGCGCGCTCTCCAAACGCTAAAAGCCGCTGGAGTAGACGAGGCAAAGGAAATCGGTCACTGTATTTTAGTGAGTGATGCTTTTTTTCCCTTTAAAGATTCCATCGAAATTGCGGCAAGTTTGGGTGTGAAATGGATCGGACAACCGGGCGGTAGCATTCGTGACCCGGAAGTCATTGAGTGCGCGAAACAACTTCAAATAGCCTTAGCCTTTACCGGGCGCAGGCATTTTAATCATTAGGTGAAAATATGACCGATCAACAGGAATTGCCTTCGGAGAAATTGAGCTATTCAAGTTCTGGTGTAAATCGTGAAAAGGCTGATGAATTGGTCCAGTCGATTACCGGCATGGCCAAAAAAACTTTGGATAAAAAAGTAGTATCGCATGTCGGAGGCTATGCTTCCGTTTACCGATTATCAAAAGATCAATGGATTGCGGCCAGCACCGATGGAGTAGGGACCAAATTAAAGTTAGCATTCGAATGGAACGCGCACGATGGCGTAGGCCAAGATTTAGTGGCCATGTCGGTCAATGATTTAGTCTGTGTGGGTGCGACTCCGCTTTTTTTCCTGGATTATTTTGCAACGGGGCGTTTGAATTCCGATGTTGCTAAGCGAGTGATTCAGGGAATTGCGCAAGGCTGTAAGTTGGCACGGTGTGCGCTTGTGGGGGGCGAGACGGCAGAAATGCCAGGCATGTATGCCGATGGAGAGTACGATTTGGCGGGCTTTGCTGTGGGTGCACTTCAGCCAAAGATTGCAATTCCCCTACAAAAGGGCGCAAATAAAATAAAGCCAGGCGATGTATTAATCGGCTTAGAATCGACCGGTTTTCATAGCAATGGGTTCAGTCTGATCCGAAAGATCCTCGACCAGCTGCCCGAACATATTCATCCGTTTTCCAGTAAAGAGGAACGCAATCGTGCCTTGATGGCTCCCACGCGGATTTATGTGCAGGCCTTGTCGGGACTCATTCAAAAACAGTGGATCAAAGGTGCGGCTCACATTACCGGTTCGGGCTTTTTGAATGTTCCACGAATGTCCACGGCAGTGGATTACCGAATCGAGTTGCCGTCCCTGAATGAGCGACCGCAAGTTTACCAATGGCTGGAGGGCACTCAGCGCCTAACCTTTGAAGAAGCCAATCAGACGTTTAACATGGGAATTGGAATGGTCCTGGTGGTTGACCCAAAAAAGGTAACGAAAGTATTAGCGGCGCTTAAAAAATATAAAATTAAAACCTGGGAATTAGGAACTACCCAAAAAAAGAAGTCGAAGTCGTGCGCCTGGGTGCACGTTCATTCCGGCATTGATCATTGCGAGTTAAAGTACTAAGGAAATATTGATTATGGCAAAAAAGAAGGCACCTCTGGTGGGGGTAATTATGGGCTCGCAATCCGACGGCGAAACATTAAAGGCCGCGATTGAGATTTTGGACGAATTCAAAATTCCCTATGAATGGAAAGTGGTTTCGGCGCATCGAACGCCGCAGTTGATGGTGGAGTACGCAACGCAAGCGGAGGCCCGCGGCCTAAAAGTGATTATTGCGGGAGCAGGGGGTGCTGCTCATCTTCCAGGAATGGTTGCGGCGTTAACCGTCCTACCTGTTCTTGGCGTTCCGGTACAGTCAAAAGCGTTAAGCGGAATGGATTCGTTACTTTCGATTGTCCAAATGCCACGAGGAATTCCGGTAGGGACGTTAGCCATTGGTCAAAGTGGAGCAGCAAATGCCGCATTGATGGCCGCAGCAATTTTGGGAAATGAGTTTTCCGAAATCCGAACCGCACTTAAAAAGTTTAGAAAAGATCAGACGGAAAGCGTTTTAAAACTCAAATGAAAATTGGGATTATTGGCGGCGGACAATTGGGACGGATGATTGCGTTGGCCGGTTTCCCTTTGGGTTTAGAGTTTCGGATTTGGACCGATTCACCGGACCTTAAAACCAGCCAAATTGCCGAGCAAATCATTG
>CAIMNF010000158.1 GCA_903842755.1 Oligoflexia bacterium | reverse complement strand
GATGGCAATGATTTGCTTTTGGGCTGCAGGAGTTCCGAGCGCACGGCTGAGCCACTGGTGGGCTAACATAAAAATAGCTAAAGTTTCATAAGTCGTGCCTGATTTAGTCACCACACAAACTAAGGTATTTTTAGGGGTAAGCCGGGCAATGCGATATTGCCAATCCAGGGGATCAGGATTCTCAAAAAAGTGAAACTTAATGCTTAAGGCGCGGTGTTTTAGCGAATCGATTAAACACATCGGCCCTAAGGAGCTTCCCCCGATGCCAATGAAGAGGCAGTCCGTAATATCTAAGGAAGGGGTTTCGCGTAATGCTTCGATTTGTTTTAAACAGGCTTCGAGTTGGTTCAAGCTCGGGTCAATTGCGCAATCATAAAACCCTGATTTCCACTCGTGGAGATCTTGAAGGGTGCTTTTCCATTGGGCAAGATAATGATCTTTTTGGGTGGATTGGAGTTCCGGTGCAAGTAAGTTTAGTCCGCTCCAGTCTAGCATGAGTGCGGAGGTTCCAAAGCGGGATGCGGTTATGCTCATGTTGTTTTCTCTTTCATGGATCGTGAAATGACTAAGCGTTGAATTTGGTTCGTTCCTTCTACGATTTGGAGGACTTTTGCTTCGCGCATAAAGCGTTCCGCTGGGTATTCTTGAGTGTACCCGCAGCCCCCTAAAATTTGGACGGCATCGGTGGTAACCTGCATCGCCATATCCGTTGCAAAAAGCTTCGCTTGCGCGGCCGCAATTCCATAAGCCGCATTTTGATCTTTCAGCAATGCCGCACGCTGAACGAGTTGCTTGGCGGCTTGGTATTGGGTCAGCATGTCTGCCAACATAAAGCCAATTCCTTGAAAATCAACCAGTGGCTTCCCAAATTGTTCGCGCAAATTCGCGTGTTGTACTGCACATTCAATCGCAGAGCGCGCAACCCCTAAAGCGGTTGCGGCAATAGTAATTCTTCCAGAATCCAACGCGCGAAGGGCAATTTTCATTCCGCCCTCCTGACTCAGCAATTGGGATTCGTGAACGCGCAATTGGTCGCAGTGGATTTCCATCGTGTGGGAAATGTGTGTGCCCATTTTCTTCTCGCGCTTGCCCATCTTAAAGCCTGGCGTTCCTTTTTCAATAATGAAGCTTGAAACTCCTTTGGAACCTTCGCCCCCTGTTCGTGCCATTAAAATGGTCACGTCGGCAGAATCGGCTTGTGTGGTCCAAAGCTTAGAACCGTTAATGACGTAGTGATCGCCTTGTTTAACGGCCGTCGTTCTTAAGGAAGCCGCATCGGAACCACTGGAGGCCTCGGAGAGCGAAAACGCGCCAATCCATTTTCCCTGGGCAAGGTGAGGAATATATTTTTTCTTTTGAGATTCATCCCCAACGGTTTGCAAAATGACTTGAGGCAACCCAGAAACGGCGACACTAATCGCATAAGAGGAGGATACTGCGGCAATCTCCTCAATGGCGGCAATATACTCTTGGTACCCTAAACCAGCTCCGCCGTACTGCTCTTCCGTTGGAATGCCGGTCAGGCCCAATTGGCCAAGCTCGTGAATAATTTCAGGGCGAAAGGTTTCTGTTTCCTCGTCCTGCTCCACGAGTGGCGCGATTCTTTCTCGGGCAAACTTTCGGGTCAGCTCGCGAATTTGTCGTTGAGCTTCTGTTTCAAACGGAGACTCAAATAAGGAATGAACATCCATTAAGCGTGCGCTCCGTAAACGGGGAATTTTTGGCAAAGCTGTTTCACTTCGGCCTTAATTTTCGCTAGAACGGCCTCGTTTCCTTTGCTTTCAATCGCCTGACGAATCCAGGTCGCCACGTGCTTCATCTCGGATTGTCCCAATCCCCGAGTAGTCATTGCAGGTGTACCAATCCGAATCCCGCTCGTAATAAAAGGACTTCGCTTTTCAAAGGGTACGGTATTTTTATTGACGGTAATGCCCGCAAGGTCAAGCCACGCTTCCGCTTCTTTGCCGGTTGTTGTTCCATCTAAGCTTCCGGTAAGGTCCACTAACATCAGATGATTATCCGTTCCACCTGTAACCAGTTTAAAGCCATGTTCAATTAGTGCATTGGCTAGGGTGTGTGCGTTTTCAACCACTCGTTTTTGATACGTTTTAAATTCCGGTTGGAGCGCTTCTTTAAAGGACACGGCTTTTGCCGCAATGACATGCATCAGGGGGCCGCCTTGGATTCCCGGAAAGATCAGGGAATTAATCGCTTTTAAATTTTCTTGAGAACACAGAATCATGCCCCCGCGCGGGCCGCGTAACGTTTTATGAGTCGTAGTGGTGGTATAAGCCGCATAAGCAATCGGAGAAGGGTGTAACCCCGCAGCTACGAGACCCGCAATGTGGGCCATGTCGACCACAAGTTTTGCACCAACTTCTGCTGCAATTTCGGCAAAAGTTTTGAAATCTAAGATGCGGGGATAAGCGCTTGCGCCCGCAATAATCACTTTTGGTTTTTCTTTTTTTGCAATGTCACGCACCAGATTAAAATCAATTTGGTGAGTTTGATCGCTGAGCCCATAATGAACGGCTTTAAATAGTTTGCCGCTAAAATTCACGGGACTTCCGTGAGTTAAATGCCCGCCGTGCGAAAGGTCCATCCCCAAAATTACATCGCCTGGATTTAAAAGAGCGTGAAACACGCCCATATTTGCACTTGAGCCGGAATGCGGTTGAACGTTTGCGGCTTCGGCACCAAAAAGTTTGCAAGCGCGTTCAATGGCCAAGCTTTCGGCAATATCCACATGGACACAGCCACCGTAGTAACGCTTGCCCGGATAGCCCTCCGCGTATTTATTCGTCATGATGGAACCTTGGGCCTCAAGGACGGCGCGCGAAACATAGTTTTCAGATGCAATCAGCTCTAGCCCGTACTCTTCGCGGTCGGCTTCCAGTTGAATGGCTT
>CAIMNF010000157.1 GCA_903842755.1 Oligoflexia bacterium | reverse complement strand
TGGATCATAGACATCCATGGCAAATGCCTTCTTTTTCAGCAGCGCTAGCAGCTCTGCTCGTCGCTCTTCGTAATGAATTAACCATTGTTTCCGTGTCGATTTCAAACAATACGTTAGCCACGGGTTGTCTTGGGCAATCGGATATAACTTTAACCACTCCTTAATGGTGAGAGATTTCGCGATTGGCAAATTTCTAAGGTGACCCGGGTAAAAGTCAACGGGCACATGGTTGAAGAGTTCAGGGTCTTTCAAAAAAGCTTCGGGAACAATGACCTTAATTTTCGTTTGGATGATTCTAAGGTACCGCAGTTCAGCGGGGCTGGGGTTTTCGATGGATTGATAAAAGCGGTTCAAGCTCATCCAAGTAAGGGGGCTTGCAGTTTTCTGGTTCTCAATAATGGCTTTCGCTTGAAATCGAATTTCTCCGATGGCTAAATTGTCGATCAGTTCTGGCTCATATTCTCTTAAAAGCGTTTCGCTCAGTTCTTGAAAGAGCAACGGGTCTTGGGGTAAAATTTTCAGTTGGAGAAGCGATTCGCGGACTAAAAGGTCCGGATCAGTTTGCGCTTTACACGGAATAACCAACGCGAAGAAGGAAAAAAGAAGCGCGAGTTTTTGAAGAACGGATGTTTTCATGCGTTTTGCTTTCCGCCGGAGTATACAGAGTGTCGAACAAAAATTAAAGACGAATCTGCTCTGCTATTAAAATAAGTGAAGTTAAAATCATGATCTTTATTTAAACGAAAAAAGTGGAAAACATTTTTAAATTGAGCAAGTGTAATGTTTGGATTATATCTGGAATATGATTAAACACTTTCAGACATGCTGCCGTTCGTTTTCATTATTCATTATCATTACTTTCCTTAGCCCGTTGACGTTTGCTCAAACGGTTCCTTACGACGCCAATGACACATTTAACCAGAACATTGAAAAAGCATTTTATGGTTCAGACGCTCTAAAAGATTGCGTCAGTAATCTTCAGGAGTCGGAGTCAGTCGTATGCTCGGGCAGTACTCATACCTCGCTCTTGATCACTGGTCTTGTAAATTCAATTAGCTATACTCAACATTGCATGCCGACTGAAGTGGGTCCTTACCACTCGGGTTCAATCATGGTCCGAGCAAAAGTATGGATTTCTCATCACCCATCCGGATTTAGTTTTGATACCGAAAAGTGTGAATTCAAAAGAGAGAAGCGAAAGCGTTCTTTTTTGGGAGTGCACTTTTAGGTACACGGATTCCCTACTGTTCGATTGAAGCCGGGCCGTTTTTTTGAAAAATTATAGGCATCAACGCTCCAATGCTCACCCAAAAAAATTGGGCTAAATGGGCCAGAATTGCGATAGATATTGCTGTTTCTGGGAACATATCCAAGGCCGAGGCTGAAAGTTTAAAGGTAAGTTCAGTAGCCCCCAACTGCGCTGGAATCATTTCGCCGCCAGCTACACCAATTAAATGTAAAGCCTCGGACCGTAATGCGTAACCTAAGCCAAAAGTACCTCCAACGGCGAGAACCAAAATTGAGTTTTGTAACACTTGAATGCCTCTGCCCAAAAGTTCCCAAAGATATGCATAAAATGTTTGGCGCGATAAAAGTAAATGAGTATCAAATCGTTGCGCAAAATCCGTAAGTTTTGGAAAAAAACGTCCCAAGTTTTTGCCCACTTTAGCGAATTGGGCCGCGAGCAGGATCATTGACCCAAGGAACAATGTTAGGAGACCGTTGGAAAAAATCAAACTGGTGTTAATGGTGTTGCCTGGTTTGAAGTGCATGGCCAAGGCGGCTGGAACGCTAATTGTTGCATTGGCCAACAGCGAGACGGCTTGGAGTTGGGTTGCCGCAGCGGCGGCGCGCGCTGAATTGGAATAACGAGTGAGCAGGGTTGCGCGAGTGGCCTCGGCGAATGCTCGTCCGGCAGGAACAATGCCCATTATTGCGTAGCTTGTTAACCCCGCTTGAACTAGAGCTTTTGCTGGAATATTCCTTTGATCAGGCCCATAAAGGGCTCGAAGCGCAGCCATCGTACAGGCTAAAATTGAAATCTCTAAAAGTAAAATAAATGGAAAGTAAGTGGCTCCGTGTTTTAGGGTTTCCCAAAATAAGTGAATGTTTATTTTCTGCAATAAAAAGCCAAGTGCCCCAAGTCCTAAGCCCGTCATGCACAGGCGCCCAGGTTTTGATCTTAAAAAATCAAGCAAGCTCGAGCCATACCTTCTTAAAGATTTCGGCCACTTTTTCGCAAAGCTCAAGCGATTGGGCCGCGATCGGGTAGGTTTGGGAGAAGAGACAAATTGAACTCTCTAAAAGCCGGTTAGTTTCTGGATACTGGTCTAAGGAATAGTTTACCGGCGTTGCGGTACTCCACGGGATTCCTTTCCCGTAGCCAATTTTTTCTAAAAATAATCGTTGCCCTGGCACTGGTTGCGACTGCCAAAGGACCGCATCGACCCCTTGGGCAACTAAGTTTTGAATTAACGTGTCGCGCACTTTTTTAGGTGGAAGATCTAAGTTCAACTTTGAGGCATCCAAGCGCACGCGGTATTTATGAAACACACCTACGGCACCTTGCGGAACAACGGGGGGAGTGATTCCAGGCAGCTCACTTAATTTTGCAGACAAAAACTCGGCATTCTTGCGTGCATTCGCGTTCCAAAAATCAAGACGGCTGAGTTGACTGCGTACTAAGGCTGCGGACATTTCGTTCGTTCGGTACATCCAGCCCATGTTGATCGAGTCATAAGCGCGGTTGCCATCCAACGCGCGCTCCTGCTGATAAGAATTTTGATCTTGTGGCTTAATGTTCTCGCCAAACATTCGTGTTCGGTTTGCGCGCTCAAATAGTTTTTCATCATCTGTGACAAAAAGTCCACCTTCACCACAACTTAAATTTTTGGAAGACTGTGTGCTAAATCCCGCCACGCTCCCAAAGGTTCCTACTTTCTTCCCGTTTAAGCTTGCCCCATGCGCTTGGCAGGCATCTTCAATCACCGGCAAATTGTATTTTCGGCCAATGGCCAATATGGCCTCGATATCACAGGGAATACCATGCATGTGGACGGGCATAATCGCCCGCGTCCGCGGGGTAATTGCTGCCTCAACTAATTTAGGATCCATTCCTAAAGTTTTTGGCTCAATATCCACAAAAACCGGAATGGCATTTTGGTGCAAAATCGAAAGTGCTGTCGCCACAAAAGTAAACGCTGGGCAAATCACTTCGTCCCCCGGACCTATTTCCAAGGCTGCAAGCCCAATATGCAGGGCCGCAGTTCCGCTGTTCGTGGTGAGGCAATATTTGGAACCTAAAAACTGAGCAAATTCACTTTGAAGGGATACGACCTCCGGAGCAAAAGGACCCGAAAGAATGC
>CAIMNF010000156.1 GCA_903842755.1 Oligoflexia bacterium | reverse complement strand
TGGCAACCCCGGACATCCTGGCAACCCCGGACATCCTGGCAACCCCGGACATCCTGGCAACCCCGGACATCCTGGCAACCCCGGACATCCTGGCAACCCTGGGGGCGGACATCCCGGTAATCCCGGTGGTGGACACGGCGGCGGCGCTGGCGGTCATGGCGGCGGCCACCACATTGAAGAAGTATAATTGAACTAAAAATTAAAACTAAAACAGACTGCAGATTTACCCTGCAGTCTGTTTTTTATTGTTTTGCCCGCATCCTCATTATACTCCTAAACTATGCATCATCCCCACGCTGTCAAAATTGGGAACCTTTATACTTCCCTCAAAAGCAATAACCCCTCTGCCGCCTTAGAACTCACCTCCGACCGATTTACCTTTCAAGTTGCGGGCAAAAGTGTCCTGGCTGGAAAACATCTCCGTGGTGATTTCGTGGCTCACTATTGGGATAAACTCAAAGCCCTCTCGCAGCAAAGTATTGAATTTACCGTTCACGATATTCTTGCAAGCGATTTACATGTGACCGTACTTGCCTCGGTAAAACTAAAAAAGAACAATCAGCCGATCGAGTATCGAACGGTACACGTTTGGCGATTTGAGGCCGGCATTCCTGTAGCGGGCTACGAGTACCCCCGCGACCTTTACCACTTTGACGAGACCTGGAGTTCCTAAGATTTTTACCGTCAATTAAAATGCTGACACAAAAATAACTCACCCCAATGACCAAGCATCATACTCCACCTTGGATTGTGTATCCGAATATGATAAAAATTGTTTGGAAGAATTTCTGAAATTTTGGAGGTAAGAAAAGAATGGTGGGAAATCGTTTTACTACGGGAACGGGATTAGTCTTAATTACACTGATGATTTGCTTCGCAGTTTGGGGAAGCCTGATTGGCCTATTACAATTGCTAGACGTCCCCTTCTCTCAATTTCAAGATCCAAATCAAATTACGCAATCTTCAACTTTAATTGCTCTCATCGGATTCGTCGTCACTCCAATACTCACTGTTGTCTTAGTTAACCGCTTGATTCAGAAGCGCGCCTTCAGTTTTTTTACGACTCAACCCGATGCCTTACATTCCTTTGAAATATTCTTTGCATTAGGTGCAAGTGTGAAATGGATCTCCTCCATCATCGCTCTTCGTTTTTCTCCCTCAGTCTCACTTGGTGTTGCACTAGACCATATCCATTATGGACTTTGGGCATTATACTTTTCCTGGTCGTTTATCTTGATTTTTCTGCGTTCCTTCGGCGAAGAACTCCTTTTTAGAGCCTACCCACTCACTACAAGCGAGCGTAACCCATTTGCAATGATCATCGTCGCAGCCTGTCTTTCTTCCTTGGCCCAATTTTTGACCAATGGAGCCGTTGAGCTTTGGGCACTGATTCAAGGCTTATTATTTGGGGTTGCTGCCGGCCTGATTTATTTGAAAAATAAAAATTTGTGGGCAGCGGTGGGATTTCATATGGGCTTTAGCTTTATTGCTCATGCGTTCTCTGATAAGGACTGGCGTTTTGGGGGAATTATCAAGATCCAAGGATTAGAAACGGAACTCGAAATAAAAACGACTTGCGCAGTTCTAGCCCTATTTTGCGCGTTTAAGCTTTATAAACGATTTCACGATCTCCCGACGCACTCGGTAATTAAAAAAGCCTGATTATGCATTCGCAAAATCAGGCCCAAAATTTAATTAATGTCCTACGGAATAATAAAACGACAACTGTCCGCCACTTCCACCACCTCTTCTTTGGTTGTAGTTATACCCACCAGCCGTGTTGTAGGTGTACGAATAGCATGCGCCTTGGTAAAATAGTAACCCTGGATTGCACGGGCCTTGATATAAAATACCCACATTGGTCATCACCGGAGTTTGATTCGGGTAGGCACCTGGCTGAATCCCGGGACTAGGTATCCCATTTCCTCCGTACACGCCTGTATTATAGCCACCGACCGCAGTACTCATTGGCGTACAAACGCCGTTGACCATTCCCCCTGTCCCATTGCCATTTGTGGTTACAATGCAAGCCGCACCACATACACCGGCCGTCGTCATTACCTGGCCACCGGCACAGGTGTTTTGATAGCCCTGACCAAAGCCATTATTAACAGCAGGATTACATACACCATTTAAAAATCCACCGACCTGACCTGCAGAATAGCTACACGGTGAACCACATCCCGCAGTAGTGAAAATCTGCCCTTGAGCGCAACTTCCGCTCTGTACCGTACTAGCAGCCACTGCTGCAAAGCAGCTGCCGTTCACAGAGCCACCTACCGCTCCACCAGGAGCAGTACACTGTGATCCACATCCATAAGCCGTTTGAATTTGTCCCGAACTACAATTTCCAGTCAGTGCACTTGTGGTCTGACAAGCTCCATTAACTAAAGTTTGACCCGCACCACATTGAATACTCGATCCAGCGGGTGAAGAATTACTTCCGCACCCGACTACAAACATTAAAAAACCTGCCGCGATGGCAGCAACGCCCCCAAAACCAATTATATTTTTAGACATTTTTCTTGTTACTCCTCTCCCTAACCAAGGGTATTTTATTTAGTCAGAGGGTACATATTACGCGAAGCGTAAAATGAAAAGAAAAAAATTTACTTTTTAATCGATTCCATTTTTAACGGATTACTGTTGCGTTTGATTATAGGCCGTATTCAAACAGATGGGAGCAGGGTCAGAAGAAATGGTCAGGTTTTCCTCTGCTTCCTCCGCGCGCCAAAACATTACGCCGTAATATTGATGCGAAGCAATCACTCGCAAAGCTTCCCAATTCAATTGAGCACTTTTAGCAGCAGCGTGAATAAGGTCTCGGTAGCGATCTATTTGCTCTCGATTCGCCACCGGCAACGCCGACTTTACTTCATCGAGTTTGATCGCTAGTCCACATTCTTTTGCAAAGAGAATGTTTTTAGCATTTTCTAACGCGGGTACCACTTCGCGAAGTGCTTTCACCTTCACGGCATTACAGACGGGCATCATATACCCAAGCAAAGAACCATATTTTGCGAGCTGCTGATTATAGAATTCTCCTCCGCGCGCCAGTCCTCTGCGCAAATTCTTAATCACCGGCGTATAAAACTGGCTCACAATGCGATCCGCTAACCCAAATACAGGGAGTCTCAACTGTGCCTGATCCGTTTGATGCGACTCTAATGTATTTGCGGCAAGCGACAAAAAATTTCCATAGTAATTTAAAAACCGAGAAAAGGCGATTGGACCAGCAACGCGCGCCGCTTTTTCCATCTCAAAGACCTCTTTAATTTGCGCGGCGTGGATGAGTTCGTGCCCGATCGTATACAATTGAATGAGCGGACTTTGTTCCTGAGAAACCCAAAGGTAACGATCTCCCTCCGAAATCAAACCGTGCTTACTTCGCTTCTGCGCAAAACATTCACCGGAGAAAATATCCAAGCTCAAGCGCTCTTGTTTTCTAGCCTCACGACTCAGAATCGAGATTTTTTCCGACTCCAACTGGCTTGAAAAGAGCTTCTCAAAAGAAATGTGATGTTCAATTGCATATTGCCTCAAGTTGTACGCCGCGTACGGCATCACATCCATCAGTTGGA
>CAIMNF010000155.1 GCA_903842755.1 Oligoflexia bacterium | reverse complement strand
CGCCAAAGCGGGCCACAAATGCCTTAATTTCGGCCACTTTTTGTTGCTGTCCTTCAAATTGAGCTTCCAGTACTTTTAATCGCTCTTCCTTTTGCAAAACGTAGGCGTCTAAATTGCCGGTGTACAAATTAATTTTCTTTTGGTCGATCTCCCACACTTCATTGACCAAACGATTCACAAACGAACGATCATGGCTCACTAGTAAAATCGCGCCCGGGTAATTTTTTAAAAACTCCTCTAACCAAAGCAAGGATTCTAAATCAAGGTGATTGGTCGGCTCATCCAAAATCAGCAAATCCGGTTGCAGCAGCAACACCCGCGCCAGTGCAACACGCATTAACCAGCCTCCGCTCAGCTCGCTTAAATTTCGATCAAAATCTTTTTGGGAAAAACCAACTCCTTCTAAGATTTGTTGCGCGCGCGACGGTAGCCGGTACTCGTCCAACGCGTCCATTTCTTCTAACACGCGCGAATACGCCGCCATAATTTCATCCGTGTGAAACTTTGCGTGCTGCATTTTTTCTTCTAAGTCTTGCTTCTGCGCTAAAATTTCTTCGCGGCGCCCGTCCAGGCGCATGACTTCCTCTAATATACTTCGGTCGTCAAACTTCGGAAGCTCTTGGGCCAAATGCCCAATCTTAATGTGGGGACTGCGCGTAATCTCCCCTTCGTCATAATTCTCTTGTCCTAAAATCAACTTAATTAATGTACTTTTTCCAGCGCCATTAGGGCCAATTAAAGCAATCCGCGCTTTTTCGCCTTGGGCATTAGTTTCCCCAATGTGGGCTTCTGCGTTTTCAAAAAGCACTTTTGAACCGTAGTGCTTGGACAAAGAATTTAAATGGAGCATGGTTGAAAAATTATGAACTGGCCGCCCCATTAATTCAATGCTTTAATGGAGTATGCTTCTTTTAAAGGCCATTCGATCCAAGAATATTTTTATTCTTTGGCTGGGGCAAGTGACCTCATCCATCGGCGACGAGGTTTACCGAGTAGCTTTTACTTGGTTTGCCGTTTCGATGATCGGCTCCGAAACAAGTTACTTAATCGGCCTGCAATTTGCTGCACTTTTAGCGGTTACCTTATTTGGCGGCCGCTGGGCAGACCAATGGAATCCCTACCAGACCCTGATTCGCAGTGATTTGTTCCGAGGCTTTTTGGTTCTCCTCCCGGTAGGCGTCGCCCTGTGTTCGCACTTAAGTCTACCTTTATTGTGCGCAACTTCTGTATTGATCATGGGGACAACCGGCTTTTTCGAACCCGCCCTCCAATCGATACTCCCAGACCATTGTGAATCGCCTCTTGTCCTACAAGCCGCGAACGGACTCATGAGCACCACGATCCGAATGGCGCGAATTACCGCACCCTTGGTGATCAGTGCATTAAGCTTATTGATTAAGCCCCTTCATTTTTTTACGCTAGATGCAATTACTTTTTTCATCTCTGCTTTGAGCATCGTTCTTCTAAATCGGCTTCCCAAAAAAAGTCATCCAATCCGTCACGCCCAAGAATCTCAGGGCGTTTTTGAGTCGCTCACTTCAACCATTCTGCTCCTGAAGAAAAAGCCTTATTTGCTGGAGGCTTTGCTTTGTAAATCATTAGGCGTTGGCGCCTGGTGGGTGGGATACTCGGTTGGACTTGCGCTCATCATCAAAGAAAAATTTAACGGCAACTTAAACGCCTATGGCCTAGCAATGGGTGCGTATGGCGCTGGAAATATATTCAGCGCCATTTATTTTGGAAACCGCGTGCGCGTTCGTCATGAGTTGCAAATCTATAGCGGCGCAACTCTACTCGGTGTTGGTTTTTTGACGATCGCCGCTGCCCCAACCTTAACTGTTTTTCTAATCGCCACCGCACTCACCGCAACCATGGGCCCGTTCAACGATCTTCCCTTGATCGATTTGATTCAAAAAGAATGTGATTTAAAGGACCTTAGACGCGTTTTTAGATTTCGGCTTGCGCTAGAAACGAGCGTAAGTTTAGTGGGCTTTCTGATCGCGCCCTTTCTCTTTAAAACTTTTTCGGTGACCGGCGGCATGTGCTTTTGCGCTGCATGGATTATGGGTTTGGCTCTTTTTGGATTCATTCATCACTGGAAACGCTTGACTCGATCTTGATTCTTTCCCTCAGCGTGCTACGATTTTCGTATAGGGGGAATCTTTATGAAACGAGTAAACATTGTTTTACTTTCATTATTCATTTTTAATTTAGCTCACGCCGACCCACAAGAATGCAGCGTACGATCCGACGGGTCCGCCTTGTGTTTAAATGATCGCGTGATCGATTACCGCCACTTCGAAGGCGTCATCACCGAGATCTTCTCTAACCAAACGGCCATCGTAAACTTTGATAATGGGGATGTGACTGTCGAAGATATGGCTTTTCTTTACAGGCAAGTTCAATGCTTGTGGGGCTACTGCGAAGGCGACCGTATCATCGATCCTCAAGGAAATACCGGCTGGATTGATGAAATTTTTGAAAACGGCGAAGCCAATGTGGAATATCCCAACGAAGAGTCTTGGTTTTTTACACTCGATGAATTGTATCCGGCAAACGGAACCCCAGTGATCATTCACCATCCTTGGCCACTGCCAAGACCGTATCCCGAAGTCATTGTGATTACACCGTGGCCTTTCCCTGAGCCGCCGTATCATTATCCACACCCTTGGCCAGAGCACTATCCTTATGAATATCCGGGCCACAATCCAAGAAATATACCTAGTTGCCACCCTGTAGAGCCAACCCACATTGGACCACACCCGGTTCCGCATTATCCTTATCCTAGTCCAGTCCATTATCCAAGCAAACCACCGGCACCGCGCCCTTTTCCACATCCGCACCCTGTACCGCAT
>CAIMNF010000154.1 GCA_903842755.1 Oligoflexia bacterium | reverse complement strand
TCATGGTAGTGCGTTGCAAAGACGATGCGTGCGCCAGACTTTAAATGCAGGTGTTCTAAACTTGCCGAGGCAACACTCATCCCATCGTAAGTACTGGTGCCTCGTCCAACTTCATCTAAAACCACAAACGATCGTTGATCGGCGTGATTCAAAATGTGCGCAAGCTCGACCATCTCGACCATAAAAGTACTTTGTCCTTTGGTAATCGCATCCTGGGCGCCGATGCGGGTATAAATGGAATGAAAAACGCCCCATTGTGCAGCTGTTGCAGGGACAGGCGCGCCCATTTGCCCCAGTAAAATAATCTGAGCAACTTGGCGCATGATCGTAGACTTACCCCCCATGTTTGGCCCCGTAATCAGCAGTGTGCGCACGGTGCTCTCGTTGAGTTCGAAATCATTGGCCACAAATTTTCCGTGGAGGGCGGCATCCACGACGGGGTGCCGAGAGCCCTTCAAGACAAGTGCATATCCTTCGTCGATTTGCGGAAAACACCAACCCGGAGATTGAACCAACAGGGAAAGCGATAAAAGACAATCCAGTTCCCCGGTAATCTCGGCAATTTGTTTCAGGTGTTCGGCCACGCGAATCAGCTCATCCAAAAGCTTTTGAAAGAGTTCGGCTTCGAGGGCTTTTTGTTTTTGAGAGGAGGTAAGAATCTCTTCTTCAAATTTTTTAAGTTCCTCGGTAAAAAAACGTTCGCCGCCCACCATGGTTTGTTTTCGTTGATAGTGGGAGGGCGTTTTGCCTAGGTTTGCGCTCGAAATTTCGATGAAATAGCCAAAAACACGGTTGTATTTTACTTTTAACGAAGAAATTCCGGTAGCGGCACGTTCGCGCGCTTCCAAATCTAACAAGAAGCGCTCTCCATTTTCGCTCAGTTGAATGAGTCGGTCTAATTCGGGATCGGTTCCCAATTCAAAAATTCCGCCATCACGCATATGGATGGGTGCGTCTGGCTTCTGCGTTTTTAGGATTTGCTGGGTAACGGCAGCCAGCTGCGTTTGTGCAGCCGCGAATCCCGTATTCAGTTCTTGCAATTGTTTACTTTTAAAAGTTCTTAAAAGATCGTCCATTTGAAACAATGACGCTAAACTTTTTCCCAGCGCAACTGTATCGCGGGGGTGCGCAAGTTTGGTCGAAATACGGCCTAAAATCCGATCCAAATCGTAAACTTGTTTTAAGCACTCTTGCATTTTCGGTGCGTGTAGGGATTGGGCTAGCTCCTGAATCGCCTCTTGTTGTACCCGAATTTCGGGGACATTTTTAAAGGGAGCATCTAACCGTTGTCTTAAAGACCGAGCACCCATCGAGGTTTGAGTATGATTGATGAGTTTAAATAAATCGGGTGTATCGAGGTGGGTGTGCGTGTTCGGTCCTACTTGTAGCCGATTCTTTTCAAAAACTGCACTGGGTTCGTGCAGGTGCGGCAGCGATTGGAGCCCTTGAGTCTTAAGGGTGTATTGAATGAGTAAGCTTGTTACTTTTTGCGCCGCCGGCGAACTTAATAGGGGATGAAGCACTTGCTTTTGATATTGGTTTTGTAAAAAAACTGCCGTGTCTGCATCTGCAACCCAGTTATGGGGAATGTCTTCCACTAAAACGGGTGGCGTCGCATCCGCAAAATAATTTAAAATTTCGATGGGAGTTTTGACCGAAGAGTTCAAAAAATGTTTAATGGCCCCAAATAGGGGAACCGCAAATAAATCCGAAACCGTCAGGGCTTCCGAAATCAGCACCTTGCCGGTGGCCGGGTCAAACAGGCCCAAAATAAAGGTCGGCTTCTTGTCGCCTTTCTTATCCGTTTTTTTGTCTGATAAAGAATCGGCGCTGACGAGTTGGCCAGAGGGCATTACGGTGGCCAGGAATTTTTGTTCGCTCGCTTCCGAAAGCTCAAACTGAACGGCTGGCGTAAATGTTCGTACCAGTTTCCGTTCGACGATGCCTTTCAGTTGATCGGCACTGACTCCCTCGGGTAAAAACTGTTCGGCGATAGCGACTTTTTTCCCAGCATTCAATAATTTTTGTATATAGGCTTGGGCGCTATGGTAGGGCACTCCGGCCATGGGAGTGGGATTTTCGGTTTTTTTATCGCGCGAAGTAAGGGTGATTCCTAAAATGGGGGCTGCGACCAACGCATCTTCGGCAAAAAGTTCATAAAAATCACCCATTCGGAAGAATAAAAGGGCGCCATTTGCTTCTTGTTTTAGGGCGTAATATTGCTTCATCAGGGGCGTCAGTTCGCTCATAGGGTGCGGCCAAGGCTAAAGCGAAGGACTCGCCCCCGCAAGTTAATTTTGCGGATGCAAAATGAGGGTTTCTATGCTAAACCATTAAATTCAACTTTTAACTTTACCCCTAACCAAAACCGGGCCGGATTTTATAGCCGCCTTCCGGGAGGACCGATGAAAAAAGTTTATATCAAAACCTTTGGCTGCCAAATGAACGTGGCCGATACCGAACGAATGCTGGCCTTGTTGACCGAAAAGGAGCAAGGCATTCCGACCGAAGATCCAAAAGATGCCGACCTAATTATTATCAACGGATGTTCCGTCCGCGATAAGGCAGTTCACAAAGCGGTTTCTTTTTTGGGTGAACAACAACTTTTAAAACGCAATTCGCCCATTGAGCCCACCACCGGCAGAAAAGGCCCGATCATTGCTCTAGGGGGCTGTGTTGGGCAATTGGACAAAGGGGAAGTGTTTAAGCGCGCCCCCTATTTGGATTTTGTTTTTGGACCAGACGCAATCGATCAGCTGCCCGAGCTTGTGGATCGTGCGGAGCGCGGACAGCGCCATTTTGTACAAGTGGAGTTCGATAAAACACTGAGCTACTCGACCCAAACCAAAATTCAAGGCACGAAAGCCCAAGCGTTTGTAAACATCATGAAAGGCTGCGATAAATATTGCACTTATTGCATTGTTCCGTTCACACGGGGCAAAGAAAAGTCACGGACTATTCAAGAGACCTTAGACGATGTCGCCCAATTGGTGGCGGGCGGTGTGCGCGAAGTGACTTTATTGGGGCAAAATGTAAATTCATTTGGCAAAGGTAATCCAAACACCCAAGGGTTTGAGCCTAAAGAGCTTCATAATATTATCGGTAAGGTTGGTCCACGCGCAGGGGAAGAGAACTTTAACCAATTGCTATGGGCAATGGAACGCGACCCACGGTTAGAAAAACTAAAGCGCATTCGTTATACGTCTTCGCACCCCTTGGACTTTAGCGATGAATTGATTGAGTGTTATGCTCCAAACGGCGTAACCAAACTTGCAAAACATTTGCATTTGCCCGTGCAATCGGGTTCGAACCGCATTTTACAAAAAATGGCGCGCCATCATCAAATCGAACACTATATTGCCCAGATGGACCGGCTGAAGGAAATTTGCCCAGAAGTAGGCTTGTCGACCGATTTGATCGTGGGCTTTCCGACCGAGACCGAAGAGGACTTCCAGCAAACGCTTGCGCTTTTAGACCGTGTTCAGTATGACAACATTTATGCGTTTGCTTATTCGCCCCGCCCTGGAACTCGTGCTTCTAAAATGGAAGACGATGTCCCCAATGCTGTCAAAAACGAACGCCTTAATCGGTTATTACAGCACCAACTTAAAATTGCCAAAAACCGGTATGCAGAACGCGTGGGGCAAGTCATGGAAGTTTTAGTTGAAGGCCAAGCCAAACATCAAAATATGATCAAGCCCGATGCCGAAGGCCAATCCCTTGGCCGTGTTTGGACGGGACGGACGACCTGTAACCGCGTCGTTAATTTTATTGATACCAGCGCTCGTAATTATTTAGGCCAATTTCTAAAAGTGAAGATCACTGCTTCGACCTCGCTTTCGCTGCAAGGTGAATTGGTTCATGACCCTCACTTTGCCGAACAGTCAGAGAACGTTTCTTATTCTGGCTCGTATACCTCTGCGGTGACTTCGTCCGAGGTTGTCGGATGATTTTAAATTACCGAGGAATAAAGCCAACCGTGCCGGCCAGCGTTTATGTGGCGCCTTCGGCCGATATTATTGGCGACGTTCACATCGGTGAGGACAGTAGCGTATGGTTTCAAGTCGTCATCCGTGGCGACGTAAATTCCATCCGCATCGGCAGCCGGACAAATGTTCAAGACGGAACCGTACTCCACGTCACTCGGGATAAGCCGCCGATGCAATCTGCGCCTCTCACTATTGGCGACGACGTTACCATTGGCCATCGGGTGACGCTCCACGGGTGCACCTTAGGAAACCGCATTTTAGTGGGAATGGGCGTGGTGATTTTAGACTTTGCTAAAATCGGCGACGATTCGATTGTTGCAGCCGGAGCCCTGGTCACCAAAGGCAAAGAGTTTCCGCCCCGTTCGTTAATCCAAGGCGCTCCCGCCAAGGCAGTCCGCCAGTTAACCGAGGCCGAAATTGCCATGGTCAAAGCGAGCGCACTGAACTACGTCGGAGATAACCAGCTTTACCGCGAGGGCATCACCCGATGAGCGATCCCGCATCCGCAGGGCCGACCGCACCGGCAGGTGCGCAATTTACCGAACCGTCAGGTGCGCAAACTACCGCAACGCCCTTGCAATTTGTTCATCTCCACGTTCATACCCAGTACAGCTTTTTACAAAGCACCATCAAAGTGGGCGAGCTCATTAAAAAAGTCAAAGCCGAAGGCAACATGCCCGCCGTGGCCTTGACCGATACGAACAATATTTTTGGAGCGATTGATTTTTACTTTGCCTGCAAAGACGCCGGAATTAAGCCCATCATCGGGTGCGAGCTGATGTATTGTCCGGAGGGTCGGTTTCAGGTCTTTGAGGGCAAAGGGAAGCAAATTCACCCGCTCGTCGTTTTATGTAAAGATCAAACCGGTTACCGAAATTTATCGCAGCTCCTGACGCGCGCCTATTTAGACGGAGCCGCAAATAAAACCATTTTTAGCGATTTTGCGCGCGGAGTAGTGGACCGTGAACTTTTAGATCAATGGGGCGACGGCTTAATTGTGTTGAGCGGTTCACTTCGCGGTGAAATTCCTTATAAAGTTCACACCGGGCAAATGGAAGAAGCCCTTTCGTCCTTGCAGTGGTTTAAAAATCGGTTTGGCAGTAATTTTTATTTAGAGATTGTTGATAACGGAATTCCCGAACAAGAGTCGGTCAATCAACGGTTGGTAGATTTAGGTGCTCAACATGAAGTGGAGCTCGTGGGAACGTCAGAATCGTATTATTTAGACCCTTCTTACGCGGAAGCCCAAGAGGTTTTACAATGTATTCCACTAGGGCGAAATTTGGATTTTGAGCGCCCGAAAAGTTTAGTCGCACCCGAATTTTATTTTAAGTCGGCAGAAGTGATGAAGGCCCGCCTTGAGGCGTATCCCAACGCCTTTGAAAACACCGTTAAAATTGCCGAACAATGTAAAATCGATTTTAAATTTAAAGACGCCAATGGCAAGGCCATCTACCATTTGCCGTTTTTTCGGCCCGAAGGCGTTAAAAAGGGCGATCCTTTTGATTCCATCGCGTTTTTTGCTAAAGAAGCGCGCGATGGACTTGAGGCCCGCTTTTTAGAGCCCGAGTTTGTAGGCAGCCCCGAGGCCGAAGGAAAAAAACAGCTTCCGAATTGGCCAGAGCTTGAAAAAGTTTACCGAGCCCGTTTAGAAGAAGAAATAGGAATGATCGAAAAAACGGGCTTTGCAGGCTACTTTTTGATCGTTTCCGATTTTATTAAATGGGCAAAGTCAGAGAAAATTCCCGTGGGCCCGGGACGGGGATCGGGCGCAGGCTCATTGATTGCGTATTCGCTGCAAATCAC
>CAIMNF010000153.1 GCA_903842755.1 Oligoflexia bacterium | reverse complement strand
GTATTATGAAAACTCCAAATTGAAAAACTTGCACAGAAGAAGAGCTTTGGAAATTCGTAGGCTAACATTTATCAAAAGCTGGAATTGAATCCGTTCTCGTCGGAGGTGCAGTCGTCGCGGTTTACTCTAAAGGTGCTTATCGTTCAGGAGATCTCGATTTCGTGACTCAAAAGGGAACAAATGCCGAGATACAAAAAGTTCTCGAATCCCTGCGGTCTTAGTCGGGCAGAATCAGCCCTTTGATTTGGGAAAAGTGAAAGATTGGTGCGCCAAAGAAGGCGCAAACGAAATTTTTAAAGAGTTTGAAAAGAAGCTCAAAAAGAGCTGAATCAAACCCTAGAGTGAGATTTTGCGTGAATAAAATTAAAATTTACGTATTGGCAGTGCCTGAATTTTCGATGATTCGCCGAGCATTGCCGTACAATGTTTTAAGGCAGAAACAGTCACTCCCGCCATTTTTTAAATGCCCACCATCAACTGAGAAGTACCCTATTAATGTACACTGATTACCTTTGATTCTTGGAGTAATTGAAATGCATGATCGATATCGCTGTCCGCAATGCCCATTTTCTCGTATAAGAAAGCAAGCTGTTCCGTCCCACCTATTCGGTTACACTCTTAGTCATGATGAGGACATGAGTGTGAAAATATCGACGAGGAGGCATTGTTGAAATAATGTTGGATGCGACTCAGAAATATGATGTCGCGCTAACTCTTGATCTGTAGGACGCCAGAACTCAATCTTTCAAAGGTTCTGGCGCCACCCAAAAGAACTAGAGATAAACTTTTAGATTAAAAACACGGTATTTCTCTATGATTGTCCAAGTTTAATTTTGTGTTATCCTCTCCTTGACAAAATGCACTTAGTAGCTCGCCGTCGTTTCCAAAGTGAGGGGGCACAATTACACCGGCACAGCCGACCTTTTGAATTTTGTAATTGTCGATTACTAAATTAATTCCTTTGCGATAAACGCTATAAAAACTACCTTCGAACGTTTCCGAGGGTGAATTGATTTGACTTGAGTGCGGATCGCGCCTATCCCCGAAGAAACGAACAAAAAGCCCAGAAGGATCGCTCACCCCTAAAAAGTAGTTGAAATCATTCGCCGTAAAAGCCCCTCGTGCAAGATCGCCGATGTAACGAACTTTAGGTCCATTCAGTGAGCCATCCAAAATCTCTCTTGTTGATCCATGGAGAACGATTTCAGAGGGGTCTTTCAGTGGGCTATCTCGGTTAATATCTGTAATCAGCTGATGATCTTGAATCACGAGTTGGAAGTTTCTGCGATCCCCTACTTCAGTATCGATATAGACTCTCGGATTACGGCATGTTAGAAGTCGCTCGTAACTGTCGGTGTTTGCCCTAGAACTTAAAGTGAGCAAAGTAGTCGAGGTTAAGATTGCCAAATGTAGAAAGTTTAAAACGAGATTTGATTTTTTCATGGTTATTACTCCTTGTTTTTATGGGAAGAAGAAATTTCCTCCGCGTTGGACATTAAATATCTGAAATTCTTTTGACGAGCGCGGTGTAAAATGCCAGAGATTAGGTTAAAATCGTCACGCTATGGAAAAGATCAAAAAGTCCGCTCAAGGTCGCCTTTTAGAAAAATTTGAACTTATAGAATCTCCAATGGGCATTCGGTATCAGCGTCTGGTTCATGCTCAATATAAGCCATTTCAGTTCGATCGTGCTGCGCTAGTTTTTCCGCGGGGAGCGACGACGATTGAGATCGAATCCAAGACTAATGCGGGAAACGGTGGGAAAACGCCCCTTAAAATTGATTCTCGTAAATCGGCTTGGATACCTCCATTTGCTCAGTTTGAAATACAGGGCATCACTGCGATTCAGGACTTATTAGTCCTCCTACCTAACAACCCCTATTTTGAATCCATGATCACCGATAATGGCTTACTTTGTGGGGATCAAAAGTTCCTTCAATTAAAAGTGAGTATATTTCGGCGAACAAAATGGCTCGACGATGTTCTAGAGCGATATTTTTTTGAGAGGGTATTGAATCGTCATTCACCCGTAGGGTGCACCTTTTTTTTAGAAAAACAGTTGATTAACGAAACAGCGAGAATTCTTTTTCGAGATAGACTCGTGCAGTGGAAAACTAAAGAAGAATTTAGCAAGAATGGACTCGATTTAGCGATTCGTTTTATTGAGGCAAACCTATTTGAAAAATTAGATTTGGGGAAAATCGCCGAAGTTGCCCAATTGAGTGCGTCTAGCTTAATTCGCCATTTTAAGAAAGAGCTTCATGAAACACCTTATAGCTACATTAAGTTACGTAGACTAGAGGAGGCGCTCTTACTTCTTAGGCGTTCTGAACATACGGTTGGCGATATTGCTATCCTCGTAGGTTATGAAGACTTCAGTTCTTTCAGTAAAGCTTTTCGTGCACGGTATGGTAAAAAACCAAGCGAAATTGATTAAGTTCATCACTGAATCTTGATGCGATTTCCAACAGAAATTTAATGATCTACTTTTTTATTTTCTTACTGGTTACTTTCATCAAAAGATCATGAATATAGGCCTAGTAAGGCTCATCGAGCTTTTCGCGACCACGCCTAACTTGGGCCTCATCCTCCATCCGATAGAAATTTAAGCGAGAGTTCATCCCTTCGCCAAAACTGCAAAACCTCGCCTGTCTTCAAGAGTACGCATGGTTTTGTAGTCTTGGCCCGAAGTCATTCTTTCAGCTTCGATCAAATCCCTATCAAGATGTTTTCGAAATCAATTTCTTCCTGGAATTTACTCTTGCGCTATGATCACAACGTTGTAGAGCGGAATCGTCACACCCGCCATTTTTAATTATTTAAGAAATTCGGACTCTTCTTG
>CAIMNF010000152.1 GCA_903842755.1 Oligoflexia bacterium | reverse complement strand
TTAAGCCATGACGAACAAGTCTCTCGCTGCGGACTATTTGAAGCGCTCTAAATCAAGACTAAAAGCTTTGGATGTTTTATACATGGACCAAAACTGGGCAGATGTAGTTCAAAAAAGTAAAGAAATCTCCGAACTCGTATTAATGTCAGTGCTGCGAACGGCTCATCTCGATCCACCAAGAACCCATGATGTAAGCCAAGACTTAGAAGAGCACTCCAGCCTATTACCCGAGAAGATCCAAAAGAACTTAAAAAAAATTACTAAATTTTCTAAATCAATGAGGCGTGATCGTGAGCTATCCTTCTACGGAACAGAAGACTTAACCCCCTCCGAATTTTACCAAAAAGAAGACGCGGACGAAGCGCGCGAGTGGGCGCAATTTTTGGTCGAACTTACCGACACCCCCAAAAGCTAAATTTCGACCTTACCAAACTTCGCTTTTATTTTTCGGACGATTCCTGGAACCACCATCATTCCAACCATAATAATGACCGCCGTAAGAGTACCATCCCCTAAATACGAGTTCAGCCATAAGGTAGAAGCCATGATCAATAAGAAAAAAAATAAGTCGCCTACGATGGCAATCGCCCATCCGGAAAAGAACCGGTGTCCTGCGGCTTTTGCAGCCACTCTTCCGGTCATCGGGTCGACCCCAAACGAAATCACGACTAACATAAACGGGTTCGGATTAAGCCCATATTGAGAAACGGTACGCTTCATTGAAGCACGGAACGCTTCGTTTACTTTCGCAACTACGGGATGCTTCTTGCCAACGTAAATCATCAAGAGCATCAAGGGCTCAAATACACAGGCAAGCATCAAATCCGAAATAAAGTACAAGACCGTCATCTCCGCCCAATGAAACCCTTTAGCTTGGGCCAAGATCACGCCCGCAGGAATTCCTCCGCCAATCGGAATGACAAAAAGCATGAGCACTTCCCACGCATTCGCCCACGTTTGATGAGACGAAAAGGTTCCTAATAAATTCAATCCACTCATGACCACTTAATTTCATCTGCGGGAAGCTGATGGGCAAGGATTAAATTCATTCCGGGAGTGTTTTTAATCCAATGCTGTATTTTGCGGGCCGCCCAAAAATAGTGCGCGTGCGCAGGGGAACCGGGCGCAATCAGTCCTGAACGATAAAAAGTCCACGGGTCTGGGTCTTTAGAGTTTAAACAACGCTTCAATGCTTGATCAATTTTTGATTCGTTTGCCAAACACCACTGCATTTCATCGACCGAATAATAATGGTGCTCATGTAAGGCCACCTCGGGGAACACCGCTTGGGAATTTAACGTAGCCAATCCTTCGCTTACCAAATGCTCTTGAGCCGTTCCCGCGTCTAAATATTCTTGTCTAGAAACTTGCTTCAAAGGCTTCCCTAAAAACTCCCATACTTTAGGTGAATGATCGCGATACACATGCGAAAGCTCATGCGCCGTTAAGGCACAAAGATAATCCAACGACGCATCAGGGAAATCAATTCCAAGCATCACGCAATGGTGCCCGTGATCGTAGCGCGCGAATCCATCGATTTCACCCATGCTGGGAATAAGAACTAACTCGCCCGGCAGACTCATTCCGAAATGAGCTTCGATTTTATCAACGATGCGATAAACTTCTTTTAAATAATTCGAGGCAATCGATGCGCGAGCCAAATTCGTCGGATGCTCAATCCATTCCATTAAGTCCTGGTCGGTGTATCCCCACGCTTGGAAAACGGGGTGCGCGCATTTAACGGATTTCGTTTCTTTTAATACAGTGTAGGAATCAATAATGAGCATATAAAAACATCTTACCTAAAAGATTGGAGAGTACACGTAATTTTTGACATCAAAAAAATGTATGGTAGAATCCGCGCTCTATGAGGCTTTATTCTTCGTTGGCCCGTAACTTGTGTTTGCTCTCTTGGTTCTTCTTTCACCTTCCTGTGTTTGCGCTTACTCATCCGGCAATCACGGTTAACATCACACAAACACTCACATGGGGGAGTACGAACCAGGGCCTTGTTCTCATCAAAGGGGAGTGGATTAAATCTTTAGACTTACGTGTCGCTGGTTGGACTGGATTATTTGGAAATGACCGAACCTTTGACTTGGGCACATTTACTGAACATAAGGATCGATGCGAATTGCATGACGCGATTTATTTTAAGGAAGGTAAAGCGATCCCCTACGATGGAAAGCAAATCGCGTTCGGACCGAGCTCAAACTGGTTTATGGCGGCAGGCGGAATTGTGCCCCTGGGCTCGAATGAAAAAGACTTTGATCAAAAAGGACTTTTTCGGGGAACTGGCTTTGAGGTCATCCCCAATTTAGACCATAACCCAACAGAAATTTATTTTAATATCCGGTGCAAAGGGAATGAATCGCTAGGAAAAATGATTTCAATACACCTAGGCAAATATGCAACCGTGGATGAAAATTAAATTCTAATCCCGATTTTCCATCAAATATTGATTCACCGCCTGCGCCATTTTTCGTCCATCGGCGATCGCCCATACAATCAAAGACTGTCCGCGAACAGCGTCGCCGGAGGCAAAAATCTTAGGAATGTTGGTCTGAAATTGTTGGTTTACGGCAATGGTGCCCTTCGGAGTGAGAGCCAACTTCCCATTTGGATCTAAAACACTAGGCTTTGGTCCCACAAAGCCCATCGCAAGCAAAACCAAGTCCACCGGCATTTCAAACTCGGATTTGTCGTGGAGGCGAATCGCTTTTAAACTTTTTACCCCGTCACTATCCCCTTTAAATTCTACGGTAGACACACCAAACGCGCGTGCCCCCCCCTCTTCGTGAGCATGAGAAGTGCGCAACTTCATGGGCCAGAGCGGCCAAGGGGTTGAGGCGTCACGGAACTCGGGCGGCTTCTCCATTAACTCAAACTGATGGGCTTCTATGCAGCCTTGCCGATGAGCAGTTCCCAAGCAATCAGACCCTGTATCACCGCCACCAATGATCACTACTCGTTTTCCTTTTGCGGTAATTCGACCTTCAGAAATGGAACGTCCCGAGTTTTGCCTGTTCTGCTGAACTAAATAGTCCATTGCAAAATGGATTCCTGGCAAATTTCGCCCAGGGATGACCAAGTCTCGTGGGCGCTCGGACCCAATCGTGAGGATTACGGCATCGTACTGAGACTTTAAGTCGGTTAAGGTAATGTCCTTCCCAACTTCCACTCCCGATTTGAACAGGACACCTTCTTCGACCATTTGGTTCAAGCGTCGGTCTAAGATGGATTTCTCCAGTTTAAAATCTGGAATCCCATAACGTAACAGGCCGCCGATCCTATCGTTGCGTTCGTAAAGCGTCACCTCGTGTCCCCACCGAACCAACTGTTGAGCTGCAGCCAGGCCGGAAGGGCCCGACCCTACGATCGCTACCTTTTTGCCTGTTTTTTGCTCCGCAATTTGGGGAGCAACCCACCCCTCGTGAAACCCCCGCTCAATAATGCTGGACTCAATACTTCGAATCGTCACCGCTTGGTCCGAAAGCCCGAGCACGCAAGCACCCTCGCACGGGGCGGGACAAAGCTTTCCCGTAAATTCGGGGAAATTATTGGTTAAATGCAATGAGCGGAGCGCTTCCTTCCAACGATCTTTTGAAACGAGGTCGTTCCAATCTGGAATTAAGTTTTCCACAGGACATCCCGTAGAGCCGTTACAAAACGGAACACCGCAATCCATGCACCGATGCGCTTGTGTTTTAAGTTCTTCTACAGGAACAGGCTTGTACAAGTCTTTCCAATCGTGCATGCGTTCGGTTACTTCGCGGCGCACAGGATCTTTTCGCTCATACTTTAAAAAACCGCGCGGATCACCCATGAGCTGCACCTCCAAGACCAGGTCCGACTTGACCTACTCCTGCATGCGCTACTCCGAGTCGCACTCTCTTTTCCAGAGCCGCTTTATATTCAGTCGGCATCACTTTTCTAAATTTTTTGAGCGACTCTTCCCAATGATTCAAAATTTTCTTGGCGTGCAAACTTCCGGTACGCCTAAAATGATTTTGAATTCGTTCGTGTAAGTCCTTTATATCCAGCGCTTCCGTAACCTCTTCCAGTTCCATCATGCCCAAGTTACATCGAGACATTAAGTTTCCATCTTCATCGTAAACGTAAGCCACTCCGCCAGACATACCTGCACCAAAATTTCTGCCCGTCGTACCCAGAACAACAACGGTTCCTCCGGTCATGTATTCACAGCCATGATCACCGACACCCTCAACCACGGCACTCGCGCCGCTATTCCTCACGGCAAAACGCTCCCCAGCTCGACCGGCAATGTACACTTCACCCGACGTTGCTCCATAAAGCGATGTGTTTCCGATCAAGATTGCATCCTTAGGGTCAAACCCACTTTTCTTGGGAGGCAAAACCATAATGTGCCCACCGGATAAACTTTTTCCCAGGTAATCATTCGCTTCACCCTCGAGCGAAAATGTAATTCCCTTGGCCAAAAAAGCTCCGAAGGACTGCCCCGCGGACCCCGTAAAATAAACTTGAATGGTGTTTGATGCAAGCCCCTGAGAACCATGTAAAGCCGCCACTTTTCCGGACAAAAAAGTTCCTACCGCACGATGGGTGTTTTTGATTGGCACTTCAATCTCTACCTTTTGGCCATGATCAAGAGCCGGTTGGGCCTTCTGAACAAGATGGGTATCCAAAATAGAATCCAGCGCATTTACCGCCCCTGGCGCACGAGCTACAAAAGCGCCATATTCGGCATTAGGCTGATAGAGCAAGCGACTCAAATCTAATGTAGATGCCTTCCAATGATCCGTAAGCTTTCTTTGTTTTAGCAAATCCGTACGGCCAACGAGTTCAGCCACGGTTCGGATGCCCAGTTTTGCCATGATCGAGCGAAGCTCTTCCGCAACAAAGAAAAAATAATTCACCACGTGCTCAGGCTTCCCCGTAAATTTTGCGCGAAGCTCAGGGTCTTGCGTAGCAATACCGACCGGGCAAGTATTCAGATGACACTTCCGCATCATAATACAACCTTCAACCACCAGGGGAGCCGTCGCAAACCCAAACTCTTCGGCACCCAGTAACGCCGCAATCGCGACATCTCGACCGGTTCGAAGTTGACCATCCGTCTCTAGCCGAACATGCGAGCGCAAATGGTTTAAAAGCAACGTCTGGTGCGCTTCGGCCAATCCGAGCTCCCACGGTACCCCTGCATACCGAATGGACGAAAGGGGCGACGCACCAGTTCCCCCCGAATCGCCACTAATTAAAATTTTATCTGCATTCGCTTTTGCAACTCCTGCCGCAACAACTCCCACTCCTGCCTCGGCGACCAACTTCACGGAAATGACGGCTGCGGGATTTGCATTCCTTAAGTCATAAATGAGCTGCTTCAAGTCCTCGATTGAATAAATATCGTGGTGTGGAGGCGGAGAAATCAGTTGTACGCCCGGGGTAGAATACCTAAGCTTGGCAATAAATTCGTCTACTTTATGCCCGGGTAACTGTCCCCCTTCACCTGGCTTTGCCCCTTGAGCCATTTTGATTTGAATTTCTTTGGCTTGACTTAAATAATGAACGGTCACACCAAATCGCGCCGAAGCCACTTGCTTAATATACGAATTTGCCGAATCGCCGTTTGCGGTGGGTTTAAAGCGCGACTCATCCTCGCCGCCCTCGCCCGTATTACTTTTTGCGCCGATTCGGTTCATCGCAATAGCTAACCCTTCGTGCGCTTCTGAGCTAATTGCGCCGAGAGACATCGCTCCCGTTGTAAATCGTTTTACAATTTCTGATGCAGGCTCCACCTGGGAAAGTTCAATGGGCTTCGCTAAGAAGTCAAAATCCAGCAACCCTCTGA
>CAIMNF010000151.1 GCA_903842755.1 Oligoflexia bacterium | reverse complement strand
TTTTTTCAAGAGGGGTGGGTTTCCATTCCAAAACTTCGAAGGTGGCGCGATTATTGAAAGAAGCGCGTTGTCCTAGAAAAGGAACCATTCCTTTTGCCTCGCGATCAAACAAAGCCATGATTTTTAAAAGCGTGCTGGGTGCGCGTCTGGAAGGCACTTTGGAATAGCCTGCCTTTTTTAGCACCTGAGCTACGGTTGCCATATCGATCGGCTCAGCGCTCGCGGCAATAAACCGTTTGCCCGCTGCTCCTGACGCGGTCATTGCTTTTACGTGCAACTGTGCCACATCCCGGACATCAATCATGCCCATTGCAACATCCGGAATCATGGGTAATTTTCCCTTAATCATATCCGTCATCATTTTAACATTCTGTCCATCAATCGCCCCGCTGATTGGGGGTCCAAAAACTCCGCCTGGATTGATGACCGTCAGTTCGACTTCCGATCCTTGAAGCGCTTTCCAAGCTGCCTGTTCCGCCATGGTTTTGCTTTTGAGGTAGGCGCCAATGTTTGCATTTAAATTAGACCAAGTCTCAGGCCCGAACTTTCCGCTGCCATTTCCAGCCATAATTGCAGCGACCGAAGAGGTCAATACCACTCGCTTGATTTTCGCGCGCTTGGCGGCAGCGAGGACACGCTTGGTTCCTTCCACGGCTGGAGTGATGAGGTCGTTTTCGTTCTTAGGTTCTGCGATCACAAACGGAGAAGCCACGTGCAAAACATAAGTGCACCCACTCATTGCAGCATCCCAGCCTTTGTTTAGTAATTCTACAGCACAATGCTGTCCAATATAACCCGTGATTCCGGTAACGAGAACGCGTTCGCGCATCAGTAATAGTCTCCTTTTTGATTTAAAAAATTACGGCCCGGTTTTATAACTTGTAAAATGCAAGCTTATAATGATCGCTTGCGTAATGCAAGTGATAAATGGGTGGGGATTAAGTTCTTACATTCCCAAATAAGCCAATTGAATTTCAGGTGAACTCAGGAGGTCTTTCGCTACGCCTTCCTGCACGATCTGACCGTTTTCTAACACATAGGCACGATCGCTGGCCTGTAAAGCGAGCATCGCGTTTTGCTCAGCCAAAAGAATACCTACCCCCTGCTTTTTAATGTGTTTCAAGGCGGTAAAAACTTCCTCGGTGAATTTTGGTGATAGTCCTTGCGAAAGCTCATCGAGGATCAGGAGTTGTGGATCAAGCATCATAGCGCGGGCAATTGCAGTCATTTGCTGTTCTCCGCCGCTTAACGTTCCGGCGAGTTGGTTTAGCCGCGTAGTCAAAATTGGAAATAAAGCAAAAATAAAATCTAAATTCCTTTTTCGGTTTTTATTTATTTGATTCGAAATTGCGCCAATCTCCATATTTTCAAGTACCGTCATGTCGGAAAAAAGTCGACGCCCTTCGGGAACATATGCAACTCCCGCTTTTGCAATTTCATGCGAAAGGCATCGATGGATGTTCTTTCCAAAAAATTGTATGCTTCCCTGATGCGGATGGAGGAACCCAAGAAGGGTTTCAAAAAATGTTGATTTTCCTGCCCCATTAGCGCCAATCAGGGCCACGATTTCACCTTTATTTGCGTTTAGACTTAAGCTCTTTAGGACAGGAACTTCGCCTCGTAAGACATGAATCTGGTTCACCTCAAGCATGGTTTGCCCGCCCAAGATAAACTTCAATCACCTGGGGATCAGAAATCACTTTGGACGGCGTGTCCACTGTTAATAATTGTCCCCGGTGAAGAACGGCGATTCGATCTGCCGTTTTCACAATCGCTTTCATGACATGTTCGATCCAAATAATAGTGATGTTTTTTTCTTTTCGCAGTTTGAGTAACAATTCGATTGCTTCATTAATTTCCGTTGGGTTAAGGCCGGACATGACCTCGTCCAAAAGTAAAAGCTTCGGAGTCGTGGCCAGTGCCCTTGCGATTTCCATTTTCTTTTTCTCCATCAGCGTAAGCTCCTGAGCTTTCTTTAGGGCCAGGTGAGCAATTCCTATGGACTCTAGCAATTCGTCGATCAGGGGGTCTTTAACGGATGGACGGGGTGTAGAAAGTAAGCGCGCTACCAGAATATTTTCCCTGCAAGTCATCGTTGGAAACGGACGGACGATTTGAAATGTCCGAACCAAACCTAGTGTTGCGATTTCAAACGGCTTCTTATTCTGTATTTCCGTTCCAAATGCCGTAACGGTACCGGAATCCAAGGGAATGGCACCGGACAAAATGTTAAAAAGGGTGGTTTTACCCGCCCCATTTGGACCAACGAGTCCAAGAATTTCGCCTGCATAAACGGTAAGATTAACGCGATCTAGAACTTGCAGTCCGCCAAATTTTTTTGAAACGTTGGTGGTTTCTAAAATAGCTTCCAACGTTGCCTCCTGAGTAAACCCGCCAAACCTTGGGGCGCAAAGCGAACAATTAAAAGTGAAATCACTCCAAACACAAGTAGGTGGTATTCGCCAAAAGACCGAATTTGCTCCGAAAGAACTTCAAGTAATATTGCGCCAAAAATAGGACCCTCTATGCTACCCAGACCCCCAATCATGGTCATGGCCAAGATTAAAAACATTTGAGCAAGCGAACCGATGTCAGGACTAATGAGCATTGCGTAGTGACCATAAAGTGCTCCAGCGAGACCCGCGATCAGACTGGAAAGCGTGAAGGCAAGCACCCGAATATTTGTGGTGTGTACTCCTACCGAAGCCGCTGCAATTTCGTCATCCATAACCGCACGAAAGCGCAGACCCATCCGGGAGCGAATGAGCAAGTTTAATCCAAGGACCGCGAAAACCGTAATCGCTAAAAACAATAAGTAGTATTTAGTCTTTGAGTAATCCCGGAAAATCCCCGGAACTTGTAAGCCCATCGTTCCTCGTGTCCATTGGTCTTCATTCGTGATGACTATTCTCAAGATTTCGGCAAAACTCAAGGTAACGAGCGACAAATAAGTTCCACCGAGTGGCAGGCATAGCCGTCCCAACACATGACCTAGAGTTCCCGCAATGCAAGTGCCAAAAACGATCGTTAGGGGAATAGGTAGGTTATAGTGAATTGCCATTAAGCTAGAGGCATATGCACCAATGGCTGCAAAAGCGGCATGAGCAAAGGACACTTGTCCCGTAAACCCGGCCACCAGATTCCAAGAGCTGCTCATTAAGACATAAAAAAGACTAATAATTGCGATATGAATGCCGTAATCGGAGGCGAACTTCGGAAGGAGGAGCGCGGCTAAGGCAATAGAAATTCCAATCAGCCACTTGATGCTTCGCTTAGATTTTGTTGCCATAGATCCCCGTCGGTCTAAAAAGAATAATGCCGATCAAAAGAATGAATCCAAACACCTGGCTATACATTGTTGATATATAGGCCGATCCAAAGTTTTCAGCGAGGCCAAGAAGAAGGCCGCCCATCAAGCATCCGCGGATTGACCCCATCCCACCAAAAACAATCACCACGAAAGCGGAAAGAGTTAGTGGTTCGCCCGAAGTTGGAACGACTGGAAACGTCGGTGATAGGACGACGCCAGCGGCGCCGGCTAATGCCACCGCTAGTCCAAAAGAAACGAGTCTGATCCTTTTGGAATGAATGCCAACCGCTTCAGCCATTTGGGGATCTTGGGCGACAGCTCGAATCTTTAGTCCAAAACGGGTCTTTTTAATAAAGAGGTAGAATAAGCAAAAAAGGAATAGCGAGGAACTTCCCGCGATCAAGCGCTGGATCCCGTAATTAAAGTCGCCAATAAAATGAACGGAATCTTCTGAAAAAGCAGGTGGCTTTTTTGGATAAGGGCCAAAAGAGATTAATGCAATATTTTGAAGCACAATAGACAAAATAAAAGTAATGATCATGGATTGCATGGGTTGACCATACGTCGACCGAATCAAAGTTCGCTCGATGAATAAGCCAATCAAAAATAAAAAGCCCATTGCAACTACAGCAGCAAGCACCGGATTTAAGCCTAAAGAAACGCTAAAGTAGTAGCTAAAATATGCACCAAGAATATAAAACTCCCCGTGAGAAAAATTAATGACCCTCATGACACCCGCAACGAGTGAGACACCGGCTGCCGAGAGTGCGTAAATTGCACCCATCACCAGGCCGTTCATCAGAGCAAAGAAAAATTTATCCACGGGGAGCTAAGATCATTTCGAAAACTCGATCGTTCCAGTCGCTACGTTTTTTGGAAAGACAACGACCTGTTTACGATTCTGCCATTGAACTGCAAGCATTTGAGGTGACCACTGATGGTAATGAATATCACCTTGCTTTGTTCCAAAGTGAATTTTCCCGGTAGGCGCGCTGAAATTGGTTTTTTCTAACGCGTTGACCACGTCGCTCGGCTCAGTGGAATTTGCCCGTTCAAGTGCGTCTGCGGCTAAGAGTACGGTAATATAGGCAGACCTAATTTTATAATCGCTCGGACTTTTGGAAAACTTTTTCTTATAGGCGTTCCAGAAGGCTTTTGCCTCGGCGTTGGGTTGCACCGACTCATGCATCGGAGAAATAAATAATTCGCCATCCCCCGCCTTGCCAACGTTCGTCCAGAATTCGCCCCACAAACTGGGAGGTCCGGCGCCGTCTAATACTAAAGCGTTTGGACTAACGCTAAGTTCACGCGCCTGAGAAACGAAAGTGTGTAAACCAAAACTATAGATGTAAGCTAAAACCAAATCCGGTTTTTCTGTCTTTACTTTATTAAGCGAGGGATAAAAGTCCTTCGCATTTTGATCTACTTCAGTGAGTGAGTGTTCAATCTTTTCTTTTTTGAGGGCGGAATCGGTTAAGGCACCAATTCCCTTGCCCCAGTCCGAGTTTTCAGCCACGATACTGACTTTCTTAAAATGTCCTTCTTTTATGAATTGTACAATCGTGCTGTTCACTACATCGGTATTATAGGGGCCCGCACGGAAAACGCTTGGATATTTTTTTTCCATAATCGCGTCAGCCCAAGCCTCTGCAACGATAAAGGGGGTATGGTAACGATTGGCGACCTCAATTTCTGCTAGCGCAGCAGATGAATGGCTCTCGCCCAAAACAATCGCAACTTTATCTTTCGTCACTAGCTTTTCAAAAGCAGCTGCGGCCTTTTCTGGCCCTCCGCCCGTGTCTTCGAAAACCACTTCAACCGAGCTGCCATGAATCCCACCCTTTGCACGGATTGCATCCAGGGCTAATGCAATCCCTTCATCAAATGCCGTACCTTCTGCGGCAGCGGAACCAGTTCGAGGGCCGACTACGCCGATTTTGATTGTTTCAGCGGAACTCAAATTTGCAAATCCTAATGAAATGAAAATTAATGTAAAAAGCTTTATCGCCATGAACGTCTCCCTTGGTTTAACCATTTAAAATAGTGAACAATGAGACTAAATTATCGACGAAAGTCGTCCTAAGTCAAAACAAAAAGTGAAGTTTCGTCTCTCGGTTTGTTTAAAATTTATGCTATTATAAATTTTATCATGAATCAAAAAGTAAAAATATTCTTCGATGGAAACTGCATCGTTTGTGACCTTGAAATCGCCCATTATCAAAGAATGATGCCTGAAGTTTTTGAGCTGGTCGATATTAGCGCGCCTGAGTTTAAAGCGGAACGATACGGACTTGATTTTAAAGACGTTAATGAAAACATGCACATCCAAACCGAGGATGGAGAATTCAAAATAGGTGTGGACGCCTTTGCCTACATTTGGGGAAAAATACCGCGCTATCAGATGGCTAAAAAAGTGGTGATGCTGCCTGGGGTGAATGCGGTAGCAAAAGCGGGCTATTGGGTGTTTGCAAAAAACCGGCATTTGCTTCCAAAGAAAAATAGAGGTTAAGCACCCGTATGATTCAGAAAGGGTTCACTCCAAAAATGTAACCGTTTTTTAATAGCGTAGATCGTTCATGCGGAGAGAGTATTTTCAGTTGCCTAAAATTCAAAAATGCGTGCAATGCCAAAACGGCAGCATCTGCATAGTTCGGATTGGTCTTGATCAGTGTTTCATTTTTAGCCGTGATTTTTATTTTCTCAGGCAAAAGACTGCGCATCATTTTTGGCAGGAGGTGGGGTTCCCGCATTTTTACGCCAAACATTGATCTCCATGCATGGCTTGGATAAGCCTCAACAAGCAATGGTTTTGCGGGATTCTTAGGATTTGCCCAGGGATAAAGTGTAATCCAATCTAAGGGGCTTTCGCCTAGGTCCGACCATATCCTAAAAGTTCCCGTTTGAATGTTTCGTTGGTACGGCAGTACCGAGTAAAGGGATTGGGCTTTTGCCAAGAGATCAATAGGACGCTTTGATCCTGGTGGCCGACGATGGGTTTTAAAAAAGTCTTCTGCAATTTTTCTGCCTAGGCCACCGTGTTTCAATCTCCACGCATAGGCGTTCTTAAAGTCATTTCTTAAGTTCCTAAGGTTTTGATTAAATTGGCTCCAGAACACACAGTCGACTGAAATCAACGTGGGCCGATCTTTTAGTGAAATATTCAGGGTTTGCAAGCTTTCACGGGTAAAACTCTTTAGCGGATGGCACTCCAGGGCCCAGTTTCCTTCCACTAAGTGAAGTCTTGCTAAGGGTAATGGATTCCCCGAGCCATTTTGGTCGACCCCAATGAAGTTCAGTTTTTCGGAATAAGTGAACATTTTTTTCACGCGCGAAATCGTTTTTCCTTTCTTTCTTTATCGTTTCGAATTTGTAGTCTCTGGGTTTATAAAGAATAAACTATGAACGTAACTCTAGTTCTTGGGAACCAGCTTTTTTCAGATTTTTATTCAACCGAGCAAGAGGTTCTGATGATAGAGGACCTCGGGATTGCCTCAACCTATCGCTATCATAAACTTCGAATTTTACATCAATTGATCGCGATGCGGGAGTTTCGGGATGAGTTAAGAATCAAGGGAGTTAAAGTTCACTATTTTGAATTGCCTAAATCCAAGGCGATTTCTTTTTTTGATCGGATTGAGCAGTTTTTAAAAGAAAGAAAATTAAGGGAATTCAGTGTCGCTCAGATTCCAGATGTTTCGTTTAGGAACACGCTCGTTTCTTGGGCCAATTCCATCCAAGTTGCAATTCGTTGGATAAATTCACCGCAATTTATGGTCAGTGACCAACAATTTAAAGCACATTTAAAAGGCCGAAAACAACCCTTGATGAAAACGTTTTACGAGCAGGTACGCCGCGAGCAGCGTATCTTAATGGATGCCCACGGAGACCCGGAAGGTGGCAGGTGGAGTTTTGATACTGAAAATCGAAAGAAACTGCCCAAAGGATACCGCGTTCCAGAGTTGTTACGTTTTGATCGATCAAAGCATTTTGGGGCCGTTCAAGAGCTCATTGGGCAATTTTTTAGGGATCATCCTGGTCAGCAGGAAGATCTTTTTTTACCCGTAACCCGCACGGATTCTCTTTTGTTTTTGAAGGATTTTTTGGAAAAGCGATTTCGCGATTTTGGTCCCTATGAAGACGCCATTGATCCTCAGCATGATCTGTTAAATCATTCAGGATTATCTGCATTGATCAACGTGGGGTTGTTGAATCCAAGAGAAGTGATCGACCAAGTGATGGAGAGGGCAAAAACGGGTCGAGTGCCCATCGAATCGTGCGAGGGGTTTGTTCGGCAAATTTTAGGGTGGAGAGAATTTATTCGGGGAATCCACGAAAACTTTTATAAAAAACAAT
>CAIMNF010000150.1 GCA_903842755.1 Oligoflexia bacterium | reverse complement strand
GAACACGCTCGGTCGCAAACCGCAGTAACTTCTGTGATAATATCTGGATTAAATGAAATCATTGTCCCTTCCTTTTTATCGCTGAAAAACCTTTGAAGACTTGTGGTGCGGTACCTTGATATTGAGAAAGCCAAACTGCGAGTGAAATAAATAAAGTTCCCGCAATGACAGGAGTTGAGAGGGTTTCATTTGCCACTACCGCGCCCAGTACAACGGCAACGGGGGTTTTGATGTGCATGGTAGATGCAATGTTTTGCGGTACGGTCATTTTAATTGCCCGATTCCAAAGTAAAAAGGCAAAAACTGAGCAGAAAAGAGCTAAAAATAACAATGCAATTGTGGCGTGACTCAATTCGAGTGGCGAATATGTTTTTGGGCCTTCTGATAAGGTGCAAGGAAGTAGAAAAATTACCCCTACGGCCATGGACCAAAACGTTAAGCTGGTAGAGTCGATTTCACGGGAGGCTTTTCTGGTGACTAGAACCGAAATTGCTAAGCTAAGCGATGCTCCAAGTGAAAGACCAATTCCTTTAATGAGATGTGGGATAGCATCAACGGACCAAGTGCTTTCTGGTAAGTTTGCAGGATTCATCAGAATCACTCCGCCAATAATCCCGATAAAAATTGCGATGATTTTTTTCAGCGATAGAGCTTCTTGCAAAAAACCAGTTGAAAGTAAAAGGACAAAAAGAGGCGAGGTCAGCATAATTGAAGCCGAGAGTGAAGAGGGTATCCACATTAATCCAGCCAGCTGCATCGGGAATAATACACCGAAGCCCGTAAGGCCGACCCAGAATATCTGCGTCCAGGCTCGCTTGGATTTTGGAATTTGAATTGGAAACCCCATTCCAGGGAGGATGAGAAGCATTCCAACCAAAGCGACTGCAAATCTAAGGGCGGAGGCGGTGAATGGCCCCCAAACCTTTAGGGTGTACTTTGAAGCAAGAAATGAGGTTCCCCAGATGATGTTCGCAATTAGAGCGAGCGCAAACGGTGATCTAGGTAAAAGATGACTTGTTGCTTCTTTTGGGTCCATTTTACTACTCATTATTTCTCCCTTTCAATGGCACTCCGACCATTTGGCAATCTTCTCCAATGAGACTCAGTCTAAGTCAACGACTAAAGAACCAGCCTAAAATAAGGTATTTTTGCCATAATTGGTGATACTGGAGTCTCAAGTTGCGCCGTTTCAATAGTGAGACTATAGTCTCATGTGTTAAACGCTTAATGGTTACATTGTGTTAGTGCACTAAAGCAGCTGAGTTCGGCCCTCGTTCGCTCTATGAATCGTCGTCTTTTTTCAGGATTTCTCCTTGTCGGGTTAGCGTCTTCGCTCTTTATTCTCCCTTTTTCTTCATGAGCTGCACCGAATCACGCCAGTCATACTTCCTGTCATGCTTCGTGCCCCTATCGGGATGCTCATGAAGCGGGAGAATTCGCTTCGCCTGGGTTTTTTCGTACCCCTCCAGCTTTGTGCGAGAGGGGATACGAAACAAACCACCCCTCCAGAACAAGGAGAAAGTCCCATGAAAAAAACAACTACAATGAAAACCGCGATCGAAAAAATTCTGGCCGAACTCAATCAGCTAGATGCCTTCAAGCACAGTGAAAGCTTCGCGATTAAAATCGAAAACGAAGGCTACATGCCTCTCAGTATTGAGCGGCACGGAAAGGCAATCACGATCACTCACTACTTTGAACAAAATGGGGACCTCGTTCCAGATCCAGATCTTGAATTCGTTGACTTAGGCCAAGAAGATTGGCTCCCAGTAGCGATTCAACATTCAAATGGATTCTACATTCGGGCAGCCGGACAAGATGAAAATGGAAACTGGAGATACAAACCCCGAGCAATGAAGGATCTTCAACGGTTTTCACGAATGTGGGCAAGAAATCTTTTAGCTCAAGGATTCGCACGAGGATCAATCGCATACTCTGAAAGTTGAGGTTTTGGGGCCGGGGGAAACTCCGGCCGTTTTTATTATTTGCATCATGCCGCTTTGCCCCACATGGGGGATCGTGGATGGCGCATTAAGTTATCCATGTTTTCAGGCTCTTATCTATTGTGATTGTCACTCTCAATCCACCTAGTTTTGAAAGTGCGGCACTTGAGTTTTTACTAAAAATTTCCGATAGGTAGATTATGAAAGCCTATCAAAGTTTAATTTTTCCATTGGTCGCAATATTTCAGGTAGGGATTGGGGTTTATCAAAACTCATTTTGCTTAATGGGAACCGGTTCGTTACTTCTGATTAGTTCGGTATTTCTTTACCTCAGTAACAAAAAAAGAATTAGTTCCGGTAGTTCGCTCCAAAATTTCGCAGACGATTATCAAATCATTATCGAAAGCTCTCGTGAGCTTTACTCAGCGAGTGAATCACTAAAGAAAGTTGTGAGCGAAGAGAATCAGGCTGTAAGTCAATCCTCATCTGCACTTGAGGAAATTTCAGCGATGCTTGGGCGAACAGCTCAAAGTGCAAGCCAATTAGCGAGTATGTCTCAAAATGCAAAAGTTGCGGTTGAAGATGGTCGAACCGGAATCGGGCAACTTTTGAAAGGGCTAGGCGATATTAATCTGAGCACGGAAAAGTTAAGTTCACGTCTGGAGGCAAGTCTATCGGAACTTGAAAAGGTGACACTTGCTCTCTCAAAAATAAAGGAAAAGGCAGGCCTAATTGATGAAATTGTTTTTCAAACAAAGCTCCTTTCATTTAATGCTTCAGTTGAAGCTGCGAGAGCTGGAGAGCAGGGTAAGGGATTTGCTGTAGTTGCAGAGGAAATGGGATCCCTTGCCGCAAGTAGTGGTCGGGCATCCAAAGAGATTAGCGATATATTGAAGTCGAGTCTTGATTCTACCAATGCCATTGTAAATGCAATGAAAATTGAACTTACGAAGCTCATGAATGAATCGAAGTCGGATGTGGTTCATGGAATGGAAAGTGGAAAAAAAGGAAATGCTGCGTTTGAAAAAATTGTACATGAAGTTGATTCTGTAGCCCATATGAGTACAGAGATTTCGTCCGCGACTGAGCAGCAAGATATTGGAGTAAAAGAAGTCACACAAGCCATACATACCTTGCAGTCTACTTCGCAGCAGCTCAGTCAAGTTGCTGAAAAAACTTTAAAAACCGCATTGGCTTTGTCCGCAAAATCTGAAGTTCAGAAAAGTCAGTTGGTGGATATTGGACGTCAAATCGGATTTTCTGTCGTAATGCATGAGAAGCCGTTTGATTTTGATGCGGCAAT
>CAIMNF010000149.1 GCA_903842755.1 Oligoflexia bacterium | reverse complement strand
TTTCTATTGAAAGTGGTGGTGGATGATTTGGGGGTGTGATGGGGATAAACAGGATAGAGATTAGAGTTGTTCACAAATGGAGTCGATGTGTCTTTTTAGATCCACATTAGAGTCGACTTCTTGTTCAATTTTTTGTGCGGCGTGAATAGCCGTCGAGTGATCTTTTCCAAAGACGAGTCCAATCTCGCGGAACCCTAGCCGAGTATATCGCCTAATTAAGTACATCGAGATTTGGCGGGGAAGTGAAAAATTTTTGGCGCGAGAGATCCCCTTTAAATCTTTCATTTTAATATTATAGTGCTTACAGACCGCGTTTAGAATCATCTCCACTGTATATTCTTGGCCTTCTTCAGGAATCGACTGCTGCAAGACTTGTTTTGCTAATTCAAGAGTAATTTCAGAACCAGTTAATGAGGCAAATTGGTGTAGTTTGACCAGGGCACCGTGTAAATTACGAACCGTATCTTTGACATAGGTTCCTAAGAAGGTAGCAACATCGTCGGGGAGGTACATGTCGTCTGATTCCGCTTTCGCTTTTAAGATCGCAATGCGGGTTTCTATTTCAGGAGGCCGAATATCGGCAACAAGTCCCATCTCGAAGCGAGTTCGAATTCTCTCTTCAAGGCCGTCGATATCTTTTGGGGCTTTATCCGAGGTCAGGACAATCATTTTCCGCAGGCTGTGAAGGGTATTAAACGTGTGAATGAATTCTTCCTCAGACCGATCCTTGCCCACAATGAACTGAACATCATCAATTAACAATAAATCTACATTTTCCCGATATTTTGCCCTAAACGCTCCAGGACTCTTATGTTGGATGCTCTCAATGAATTCATTGACAAACTTCTCGGCGGAAACAAAATACGAACGAATATGAGGGTTTTTAGCTTTGATATGGTTTCCGATTGCATGAAGCAAATGGGTTTTTCCGACCGCGGGGGGACCATAAATAAAGAGGGGATTAAACTGCACTGCTGGTTTTTCAGCGGTAAGACAGGCGTTTGCATAAGCAAATTGATTACTTGGACCCACAATGTAATTGGCGAAAATGAGTGCGGGATCGATCGTGTCCTCAATTCCACCTTTCCCCTGGGTGATAAAACCCACCTTTGGTGCGGATATCTCGACTTGGGCGGGAGTGATGTCGATGGACGAAGGAGGCGAGAGGGGACTAAAATTAAAAGTATTTTCATTGATCAATGAATTCAGTTGAGTGGGATTATTGATGATTTCTTCCACAAAGGGAGTGGTTCTTTGATCCGTCTTAACTTCAATGAATACATCGCAGGATTCACCTAAAATTTGGCTTATGGAATTTTCAATGTCTGACTTAAATTTAGTATTAATAAAGTTCGCATAAAAGCTGTTCGGCGCCGATAATAAAATCTTTACTTTACCAGGACCTACACGTTCAGCCCTATTCCATTGCAGAATATCGAGCCAAAACTTAATATCAGACGGGTCCTGATGATTCTGCAGGATGTGCGTGTAAGTAGAGGCCCAAAGGTTTGGTGTATTCATAAAGCTAAGCTGTAGGGACTAACATGAAGATCAGGGATTGACAAGAACACCTAAAATCCGATACATCTAGTCAGATCACAACAAAGTTAATCCCCTGTGGTAATTTTAATTAAAGGAAGTTTTTATGAAGCGTACATATCAGCCCTCTCGAAAAAAGAGAACCAAGACCCACGGATTTCGCTCCCGAATGGCATCAGCTAATGGTCAAAAAGTATTAAATCGCCGGCGCGCGAAAGGCCGTAAGCGCTTAGTCGCTACTGTAGCCGCAAAATAATTGCACATTGAAACTCCCTAAATCTTCTAAAGTTCGGAAGAGAAGAGAATACCTAAATTTTTTTAAAAAAAGTGAAGTGAAGAAACTGGGTGTTTGTGTGGTATTTAGGGTGCATAATTCATTGGAAAAAGCACGGTTGGGAATAACGGTTAAAGGGAAATCCAACAGTGTTTTGCGCAATAAAGTTAAGCGTCAGATCAGAGAAGTCTTTAGGCTTAATCAAAACAAACTCGGTCATTTCGATTATAATGTAGTGGTGTCGGGCACCGTTAGGGTGGATTACCAAACGGCCGAACAAGTGAAGCGAGCATTAGAAAAGATTTGGTCTCATGAAGTTATTTTTTAGTGTTTATAAAAAAATAATTTCCCCCCTAATTCATGGGCTTAGTGTAAGTTTAAGTGGAAATCCTTTTTTAGGCTGTAAGTTTGAACCTTCATGTTCTTGTTATTGTGAACAAGCAATTCAAAAATATGGTGTTTGGGTTGGTCTATTTAAAGGAGTAACTCGTTTATTAAAGTGTCACCCGTTCAGTCGGTCCGGAGGCCATGATCCCGTATGAAAAATTGGTTAATTTTTTCCTTCTTAATCCTAGTGCAATTCACGAGTGAAGAGTTTTCTTTCGCGGAAGAGGGAAAACAAGAGTTAAATCAAATGAATGAGCTCATTTTATCGCACTCCTCTTTGCAGCTAGACGAAGGAGCCTTCTGGATTAGAAAGTGGAATTTAACCCAAGTGGAAGGCGTGAGCATTAAAACAGTGACCAATAGTGATAGCAATTTGCTACTTACGTTTTCGGGTCCAAACTTCGTTTATTTAAATCAACAGCGGGCCTCATCTTTAAAACAGATCGGACCCCATATTTATGAGTGGAATTGGTCAGATGCCAATGTCGATTATAAACGAACGTATGAAATCAATCAGGATACACTAAATATTAGTCTTGATATTCAGTTTAAGGAAAAGAGTCCCGAGCTCGCCTTTTTAAACTTAGTTTCAAGTGGAATGAAAGATGATCCAGAGACCAGGGATCGCGAATTATTTTACTTTGCAAACAGCAAAATCAACCGGATGCCCGTAAATAAAAGCATCGATGCTACCGAAGTTCCAGGGCCAGTAAAGTGGCTCGGAGCGGGAAGCCGCTATTTTATCTTTGCGGTATTGCCGGTGGGGCAAGGGCCAGACAAAATTAGTGTTGCAAACACCGGGCCTTTAGTAGGTCAGGCTTCGATGCAGTACCCTGTCGTAGGGAACCAATTGCATTTGAAGTTCAAAGTGATCTTTATTCCTAAGGATTTACAAGTCCTTAGACAAATCGATCCCTCGTTAGATACCACGGTTAATTTAGGGTTTTTTACGATTGTCGCTTACCCCATCCTTTGGCTTTTAAAGTTTATCCATAATTATGTACCGAATTATGGGTGGGCCATTATTGTGCTGACCATTTTTATTAAAATCTTAACATTTCCTTTAACACTGAAAAGTGTAAAGGGAATGAGGAAAATGGCCGAATTTCAGCCAAAAATGAAGGCACTTCAAGAAAAATATAAAGACAATAAGGAAGCACTCAATCGCGAGATGATGACGATGATGAAGGGGTCCGGTTACAACCCGATGGCAGGTTGTTTTCCGATGCTGATTCAAATGCCGGTCTTTTTTGCCCTTTATAGTGTGCTTTATGCGGCAGTCGAGCTTTATAGGACCCCTTTTATTCTCCATATTCAGGATTTATCTGCGCGGGATCCTTACTACATAACGCCTGTATTGATGACGGTTGTGATGTTTTTACAACAAAAGCTCAGCCCGCCGTCCCCTGGAATGGATCCGACGCAGCAAAAGGTAATGCAATTTATGCCTCTCATGTTTGGAGCATTTATGATTACGACCCCATCGGGGCTTTGTTTGTATATGCTCGTGAATGCGGTCGTGAGTATTCTGCAGCAGCTTTATTTAAATAAGAAGCTTGGAGCTCCGGGCAATGCCTCAGGAATCGCAATCCGTAATTAAATCAAAGCATGTAGACCCTTCAGGTTATTTTTCAACGCGAACAATCTGTGCTTTGTGTACGCCGACCGGTGGCGCACTTAGTGTGATTCGCGTCTCGGGGGAGATGGCACTTTCCTACGGAGAGAAAATGACTCAACTTGATTTGAAAACCACGGCGAGATCGGTTCAGCGAGCGTCTTTAAAAGACCACCATGGCAAAACCATGGATCATGCCCTAGTCACTAGCTTCGTAAAGCCGAAATCTTTTACGGGAGAGGACGTCGTAGAATTTTGTACTCACGGCAGTCCAATCGTAGCCCAGAAAATTTTAGATGAACTCGTATTTTTAGGAGCAAGAATCGCGTTGCCAGGCGAGTTCAGCTTTCGGGCAATGCGAAACGGTAAAGTGACACTCAGCCAGGCCGAAGCGGTGAACGATTTGATTAAAGCCGAGAATGATTTGATGCTAGACCTGGCGCTTGAGAAGCTCGAAGGATCGATGAATGTTTTACTGACCAGCATTCGAGACCAACTCATGCAGCTGGTGACTCTTGCAGAAGCGGGAATCGACTTTTCAGACCAGGATTTGGACGAAGTCAGTCTGCCTGCTTTAAGGGTGAGGCTTGACGCAGTGATGGGTCAGCTCATGGATTTAGGAAGTAGTTTTTCGCGCGGGAACCGTTTTGCGGAGGGCATCAAAGTCTCCATTTTCGGATTGCCTAATGCGGGAAAATCAAGTTTTTTTAATGCGCTGTTGGGTGAAGATCGCTCGATTGTTTCGACCATCGAAGGCACAACCCGAGACGTGGTGAAAGAGAAGATCAACCTAAAGGGCGCACAAGGCGTAGTTTCATTTAGGATTGCTGACACCGCAGGCCTACGGCGCACCCATGACCACATTGAAAGCTTAGGCATAGAGCGCACACTCAAGAGCGCGAGGGAGAGTGAGCTTCTTTTGGTCGTGATCGATAGCACAAATCCTTGCTGGGAGAAGGTGAGTCCCTACTTTAAAATGGCTTACCGCCCATCGTTAAAAGTGATCGGTATTTTGAATAAATTTGATCTATTGGACGCGGTTAGAGATGAAAAAGGAAAGGAAAAGCTAGAGGAGTTAAAGAAACAGGCTCAAGAATCTTTCGGAGTCAAAGTTCAATGGCATGCGGTTTCGTCAGTAACGCTCGAGGGAGTACGAGAGGTAGCAGATTCAATGGTTTCCGAAAGTGAACTTTATTTGGATCGGAAGCCAGGTGAAATGGTTTTGACTCGATTCGAACATGTCCAAGCCGTAGAAGCCGCATTGGAGTGCTTGAAAAGGGCCAAAAATGCAACCGATATCGTACTTTTTGCGACCGATGTTCGCCACGGAATGAATGCGCTTGGCCCCTTGTTGGGAGAAACCTTGCCAGATGATATTTTAGGAAAAATTTTTTCAGATTTTTGTATAGGAAAGTAGAAGAAGGGAATGCAGATGAAGATTGGTGTCATTGGATCGGGACAAATGGGACAGGGAATAGCGCAAACGGCGGCTCAGTTCGGCTTTAAAGTATGCTTAGCAGATCAAAAAATTGAATTTGCACAGCAGGGATTGAGCAAAATTAAAAAACAGCTCGAACGCCAAGTGGAGAAACAAAAAATCACTTTAAGTGACTTGGAAAAAATCACAAGCTCCATTACACCGGTCGGAAATTTTCAAGAAATGAAAGAATGCGAGTTCTTTATTGAAGCCGCGTCTGAAAATCTTGAAGTAAAGAAAAGAATTTTTCAAGATTTGGACTCTTATGCAAGCCCCGGAGCTATTTTCACTTCAAACACCTCTTCCATCAGCATTACCGAGCTTGCTGCAAGCACAAAAAGGCCGCAGCTTTTTGCTGGAATGCACTTTATGAACCCAGTGCCGGTCATGAAATTAGTGGAGGGAATTAAAGGGCTTCAAACTAGCTCGGAAACCTTTTCGACGGTCAGAAAAATCGCTGAAGCGATGGGGAAAATATTTATTGAAGTAAGGGATATACCGGGATTTGCCGTAAACCGGATCCTGATGCCCATGATTAATGAAGCAATCTTTGCTCTTTATGAGGGTATTGCTTCAAAGGAAGATTTAGATCAAGCCATGAAGCTAGGAACTAATCAGCCCATGGGACCACTGACGCTTGCGGATTTTATCGGGCTCGATACCTGTTTAGCGATCATGAATGTAATGTACGAGGGGCTAGGGGATTCCAAATATCGTCCTTGCCCTTTGCTCAAACAATATGTAGCCGCCGGATGGCTTGGGAAAAAAGTAGGCAAAGGATTTTATCGATATGAGTAATTTTATTAAAACGGTTCCGGGAGAGTTTGGAGTGGTCACGGTTTCTATTGACCGACCGGAGGCGCTGAATGCATTAAATCGAAGCGTATTGTTCGAGTTGAAGCTAGAGCTAGAGCGCCTTGCACAAGATCAAACCGTTAGAGTGATTGTTTTACGTGGAAGCGGTGAAAAGGCGTTTGTAGCGGGAGCAGATATTAAAGAAATGCAAGAGATGACTCGCGGCCAAGCGATAGAATTCTCTAGGTTAGGCCATTCGGTCGCAACATTACTTGAAAGCATTCAGAAGGTGACGATTGCCGCGGTCCAAGGGTATGCGCTCGGTGGAGGGATGGAGCTTGCGTTGAGTTGCGACTTTATTTTAGCGAGCGAAAAGGCTCAGTTCGGGTTACCTGAAGTGACACTAGGGGTTATTCCAGGCTTTGGGGGCACGATTAGGCTCTCTCGCGCAGTAGGATTAAATCGGGCAAAAGAACTTATTTTTACTGGAGAGCGCATTAGCGCTGAAAGCGCCCTTCGGTTAGGATTGGTCTCTAAAGTGTATCCACAAGAAGGATTTTTTGACGAAGTGATGAAACGCGCAAGATTGATCGCTTTGAATTCATTAGGGGCAGCGATTTCTGCAAAAAACTTACTAAACGAATTTTCTGAATCTTCCGGCACTAATCAAAAAATAGACGCTGAAACCCACCAGTTTGGTTCCTTGTTTGGAGTGACCGATCAAAAGGAAGGCATGGCTGCGTTTGTAGAAAAACGCCCGGCCCGCTTTAAGGGGCTGTAAACTGGGTCGCTTTGCAGTACAATTAAGGTGGTAAGGAAGAAATGATGGACTATTCAAAATATTGGCCGAATTTAGATGATTCTCAAAAAGCGTTGATGGAGCAAATTTATACTTTTGCTTCAGAGGTGGTCGCACCGAAAGCCAGTCATCATGACGAAACCGGCGATTTTCCCAAAGAAATTATAAAACAAATGGGCGAGATGGGTCTGATGGGAATGATGGTCGATGAAAAATGGGGTGGTTCTGGCTTAAGTACCGTCACCTATGCAATGGCGATCGAGGCGATTTCAGCAGCTTGCGCATCGACCGGGGTAATTATGTCTGTGAACAACTCGTTGGTTTGTGCGCCCATCAGTCTTTTTGGCACCGACGCGCAAAAGGAAAAATATCTTAGGCCTTTAGCTTCGGGACAGAAGTTAGGTTGTTTTGCCTTATCCGAGCCAGGACATGGCTCCGACCCTGCGGGCCTAAAATGCAGGGCCGAAAAAGTGCCAGGCGGTTATAAAATCAATGGTTCGAAAAACTGGATTACGAACGGCCGCGAAGCGGATTTTTGCATCTTGTTTGCTTCACTTAATCCCGATTTACGGCACAAGGCGATTTGTGCTTTTATTGTGGATACTCAATCGAAAGGATTTAGCGTAAACAAATTGGAAAATAAACTAGGAATTACGGCCTCATCGACCGCTTCCCTTTTTTTTGATGATTTGTTTGTGTCTGATGAATGTTTGCTCGGTAAAGAAAATGAGGGATTTAAAGTTGCGATGGGGACCCTGGACGGGGGTCGGATTGGGATCGCGGCCCAAGCTCTAGGAATTGCTCAAAGCTCGATTGATCAATCCAAGAAATTTGCAATGGAGCGTGAACAATTTGGAGCGCCGATCGCAAAGCTACAAGCCATTCAATTTTATATTGCTGAGATGCGCACCAGGCAACAAGGTGCCCGACTTTTGACTTGGCACGCGGCGATGACCAAGGACCAGGGATTACCCTATTCGCAAGAGGCAGCAATGGCTAAACTATCTGCTGCCGAGAATTGCATGTGGATTGCGACCAAAGCGATTCAAGTGCATGGCGGGTATGGCTATACCAAAGAGTACGCGGTCGAACGTAATTTTAGGGACGCAAAGATTACCGAGATTTACGAAGGAACGAGTGAAATTCAAAAACTGGTCATTGCGGCAGCGGAACTCAAAGGCTGATCGAATAAAAATTTAAGTGTTTTCATTGAAGGCCGATTCAAATTTTTGACCCTTTTACTAAAGGTGCTATACTGCCGCGTATGTCAAAACATTCGAATGATCTTAAAGAGTCACAGGCCGCCTGGAATCAAAGACGCGAACAAATCGAAAAAAAGTCCCCGCCGAGAGACGAGCGATTTACGACATTAAGTGACATGGACGTGCCTCTGTTATGCACTCCGGACGATCTCGATAAAATTAATTTTGATTATGTTCGAGACTTAGGATTCCCGGGGGAGTTCCCTTATACCCGTGGAGTCCAACACAACATGTATCGAGGTAAATTGTGGACGATGAGGCAATTTGCAGGTTTTGCTTCTCCTGCCGAGACCAATAAAAGATTTAAAATGCTACTGGAGCGTGGTCAAACAGGGTTGTCGACCGCTTTTGATATGCCGACTCTGATGGGTTACGATTGTGATTCACCGAAGGCACTCGGCGAAGTCGGGAAGTGTGGTGTTTCGCTCTCATCGCTTGAGGATATGGAGGAACTGTTTGCGGGGATTCCTCTAGGAGAGGTGACCACATCGATGACGATTAATGGGCCAGCGATTGTGATTTTGGCCATGTATTACGCGATGGCAGAAAAGCAGGGAGTGCCGAAAGATAAAGTCAGAGGCACCCTTCAAAACGATATTTTGAAGGAGTATATTGCGCAGAAAGAATGGCTTTTTCCGATTGCACCGGCCGTAAAACTGGTCATCGATACAATCGAGTACGGAACGCTTCATTATCCAAATTGGAATACAGTATCCATTTCCGGATATCACATTCGCGAAGCAGGGGCTACCGCAGTACAGGAGCTGGCCTTTACGTTGGCTGATGGTATGGCTTACGTCGAAGAATCGATTAAGAGGGGAATTCCAGTGGATGACTTTGCGCCTCGGTTGTCGTTTTTCTTTGATGTTCATAATGATTTTTTTGAAGAAATTGCCAAATTTAGAGCTGCCCGGCGAATTTGGTCTACGATGATGAAGGACCGATACGGCGCAAAAAACCCGAAAAGTTGGATGCTCAGAACGCATGCTCAAACGGCTGGCGTATCTCTGACCGCGCAGCAACCGATGAATAATGTGGTAAGAGTAGCGATTCAGGCATTGGCGGGTGTTTTAGGCGGCGTAAACTCTTTGCATACGAACAGTATGGATGAAACTTTGGCACTTCCCACGGATGAGGCTGTTTTAGTTGCCTTGCGCACTCAGCAGGTGATTGCGGAAGAAAGTGGTGTTGCTAACTTTGCTGATCCCCTGGGTGGCTCGTATTTGGTCGAGTCGCTTACCCATCGGGTTGAACAAGAAGCACTTGGCTACATTAAAAAAATTGATGACATGGGAGGGATGATTGCGGCAGTAGAAAACGGCTATCCTCAGGCGGAGATCGCGAATAGCGCCTATCATTTCCAGCAGCAGCTCGAGCGCAAAGAAAAAGTCATGGTGGGAGTGAACAAATATCAGATCAACGAAAAAAAGCGAAATATAGACACCCTTTACATTGATCGCACGATTGAAAAACGGCAGGCGGAAAAACTAAGAACATTAAAACAAAAAAGAGACGCTGCGCGAGTAAAGGCTTGTTTAGAAAAAGTCGGAAATGACGCGAAATCGGGGGTGAACTTGATGCCCGCAATTATAGAAGCGGTCAAAGCCTATGCGACTCTACAGGAACTTTGTGATTTACTTCGGGGCATTTATGGGGAATATCGCGAAGCGGGTAGTTTTTAATAGGAGTTCGATTATATCTGATGTATAAGGTTAAGTACTATGAATTCTCTGAATAGAAACCAAACAAGAGTATTGATCGCAAAGCCGGGTTTAGATGGTCATGATCGGGGAGCAAAGGTGATTGCGCGGGCACTGCGCGATGCGGGCTTCGAAGTGATTTATACGGGCTTACATCAAACTCCTGAAATGATTATTCAGGCTGCATTACAGGAAGATGTACATGTGGTTGGGCTCAGTATTTTATCGGGTGCCCATAACGCGCTTGTTCCGGAAGTCATCAGCGGAATTCGTTCCGCAGGTTTAAATGACGTATTATTCCTTGTGGGAGGCATCATTCCTGAGGAAGATTTCGAGGGCCTAAAGCAAGCGGGTGCGGCACTAGTTTTTACTCCGGGCACATCTCTTGAGGAAATAATCACGTCGATTGATCGTCTCGCACCGAGAAGATAGCTGGGCATAAGCAATGAAGAAATTTGATGTAATTGTGATCGGTGGCGGACACGCTGGAATCGAGGCTGCTTATGCAGCGATTCGGCTGGGCTGTTCGGTAGCAATGGTGACATTAGACCGTTATAAAATTGGCGCAATGTCGTGTAATCCTGCAATCGGAGGCCTGGCAAAAGGGCAGCTGGTCAAGGAAGTGGATGCTTTGGGTGGCTTGATGGGAAGGATTACTGATCAAGCAACCATCCAATTTAGGCGTTTGAATTCAAGTAAAGGCCCAGCGGTTAGGTCTTCAAGAGCACAATGTGACAAGAATAAATATGCTTTGTTTATGCAGGAGTTCCTTGGGGGACTTTCCAATTTATCAATCGTCGAAGGAGAGGTAACGGGATTATTGATAGCCGACGGGGCGATCAGCGGCGTCAGAGTTAATGAGGCAGAATATTATTCGGAGTCGGTAATTATTACGTCAGGAACATTCCTTAGGGCAATGATGCACCGCGGCACAACGCAGACTGAGGGCGGTAGACTTGGAGATAAGTCATCGAAAACATTGAGTAATGATATTTTGTCGGCGGGGATCAAGCTTCGTCGACTTAAAACAGGAACTCCACCTAGACTTCATAAAAATTCGATTGATTGGTCGAAGACTATTCCGCAGCCCGGCGACGAAGTATTAGTGCCATTTTCTTTTTTTAGTATCGGACAGCAGTATCCAGTTCTTGAGCAGGTGAATTGTTACCTAACTTATACGACTGAGAAAACCCATCAGGTGATTGAACGTAATATACATTTGTCAGCCATGTATAGTGGTGCGATTACGGGCATTGGCCCGCGGTATTGTCCATCTATTGAAGACAAAATAAAGAGGTTTAAGGATAAAAGTCAGCATCAGCTTTTTTTAGAGCCGGAGGGTTTAGATGTTGATGAAATTTATGTGAATGGAATTTCAACCTCGTTGCCCGAGTCTGTGCAGGAAGAGTTTGTCAGGACCATTCCTGGGCTCGAAAATGCAGAGTTTATTAGGTATGCGTATGCCGTTGAATACGATGCGATTGATGCTAGGCAATTGAAGAGGACGTTGGAATCAAAAGATGTGTCAGGATTATTTTTTGCAGGGCAGGTGAATGGAACTTCTGGCTATGAGGAGGCTGCGGCACAAGGCATTATTGCTGGTATTAATGCGGGCCTTAAGGTGCGGGGGAGTGAAGAGTTTGTTTTAAGTCGGTTAGACGGATATATAGGTGTTTTAATTG